>JALYIN010000286.1 GCA_030775765.1 Verrucomicrobiota bacterium | reverse complement strand
GTGTGGAAGAGAGACGCGGTCAGGAAACCGAGCGCAGCCAGAAAAATGGCGTTCCAAACCTTGCCGTCCCGCCCCAGCAAAAGAGCGCTCCGCCCAGCCGGACCGGGGGCGCTTGCAGATTGTGGCACAGCTTGGACCGGCCTGCCTAACGAGTGGTTATCAGGTGGCCGATGCCGGCTGCCCCTATTCGTAGGCCGAGACGCAGGCGACTATGCGGGCATCCGGGTTGCGCGCCAGGCATTCGCGCCTCGCGGCCTGTTTCGCAGCCTCGGCAGTTTCGCCCCATGCCGAACCCCAGCCTCCCGGGGCCTGGTCCGAGAGCGCCAGCGCGATCCAGGCGTTCTTGCACCAATTCGTCCGCGCATCTTTCCCTCCGCATTCGCGCCGGGCGCGGGCGATCGCCTCACTCTTTGTTGCATAGTTGGCGCCGTAACCCCAGCGACCGCTTTTCGGCGAGTAGGCAATGGCCGCGTACCGGTCACCGGCCGCTTGCAGGACCGGTGCGAACCCGATCGCCAATGCGAATGCAATCAAAAAAAGACCGCGAGTCAGATTCTTCATAGCGGCGAGTTGTGCATTTTTCGCGGGCCAGGGTCAAGCACTTCGCTTACAGAAACCGGACGCGAATGCGAGTCTCCGCTTTTCGGCCGGTCGTGGGATCGGTAACAACCAGGAGATGCTCGCCCTCCGTCGCCAGAGCGAAATCGCCACCGGCCTCCGAACGGCACGTCAGCGATTCGCTTTGCCATTCCATTTTCTCGCTTCCATTCGCGATCAGTGGAATGCGGCGGCTCGACGGCACGTCCGGATCGACTACATAAATGCTCCCCGGCAGCGGCGACGTGATCAGCAATTCGCCGGGAGCCGTCCCGAGAACAGCGCGGTCGCGCAGGCTGTTTTCGGCGCTGCGAAACCAATCGGTGTATTCCGCGCTCAGGCGAACGTTGCCGGCCAGATCGTAATCTTCGGCGGATTCGGCGTCCGGCAGGCGATCGGCCAGAAACTTTTCCCGGATCCCGCGCGGGTCGCCATCGGCGAGCAGTTTTCCGGTGAGCGGATGAATGGTGCGCTCGACGATTCCCGCCGGCGTCCGATACCAGCTCGTCCCGTAGGTGCGGTGCAGATAATCGAAAATCGCGTGAAGGACCGGGCCGGCGCCGGTCACCCCGGAGACTTCACGCATCGGCGCGCCATCGAAATTTCCGACCCAAACGCCAACGGAAAACTCAGGCGTGAACCCGACCGTCCAGTTATCGCGGAAGTCGGTGCTCGTGCCGGTCTTGCAGGCCACCGGGTAATCGAAACGCAAGGAGGAATTCATGCCGAAGGCGAGAGTGCGCGCGGAGTTATCGCTCAGCATATCGGCGATTTGCCAGACCAGCTCCGGCCGCGAATAGCGACGCGCGGAAGTTGGGTTCGTGTTGAGCACGCGCCATGGACGAAATTCGCCAAGACGCGCGAGGCCCGCGTAGGCGTTGGTCATTTCGAGGAGGCGCGCTTCGCAGTTCCCCAGCGTAAGCCCGAGACCGTAAATTTCCGCCGGCCGGTTCAGAGTCGTTAGGCCGCATTCGCGCAAGCGCTCGTGTAACGCGACCGGCCCGCCCGCAGCAACCAGCACTTTCACCGCTGGAATGTTTAGCGAGCTGGCCAGAGCCGTTCGGTACCGCACCGGTCCATAACAGCGGCGATTGTAGTTTTCCGGGCGATAAAAACCGCCGGCCGCCGGGAAGCTCGTCCTCACGTCCGCCACCATCGTGGCCGGCGTAGCGCCCCGCTCGAGTGCGAGCAAATAAGTGAATGGCTTCAAGGCTGAACCGGCGGAGCGCTGGGCCCAGGCGCCGTTCACCTGCCCTGCGCCGGGCTCGAAATAATTTTCGGAGCCGACTAGTGCGATCACATCACCAGTCGCGTTGTCGATTACCACCGCGGCGGCATTCCGAACATTCTGCTCGCGCAATTGAGCGAGCCGATCGCGCACGATTTTCTCCACCTGCTCGTTCAGACGGAAGTCCAGCGTGGTTCGCACCTCCGCAGCCGGCGTCTCCGGCAATTGCCGCAGGACCATTTCTACAAAGTGCGGCGCGCGGAAGCGGCGTTGCGGAGGACGAAGCGTGAGTGTTTCCGCGATCGCGGCATCGTATCGTGCCATATCCAATTGATGATTATTGCGCATCCTCTCGAGCACCGTGATCTGACGACGACGCGCGGCTTCCGGCGCGACGTGAGGGTTCAGTCGGCGCGGGTTCTTCGGCAGTCCGGCCAGGAATGCGGCCTCGGCATCGCTCAAATCGGAGACCGGTTTGCCGAAGTAATAATCGGCGGCGGTCGCGATCCCGATATTCAGGTTCCCGAAATCGAGGCGGTTCAGGTACGCCAGGAGGATCTGGTCCTTCGACCAGGATTGTTCGAGGCGAAACGCGGTGACGGTCTCGATTATTTTCGCGCGAAGAGTCCGCGGTCGACGAACGGAAATCTTGACGAGCTGCTGGGTGATCGTTGACGCCCCGGAAATGATGTGGCCGCGCATGAGACCCGCGAACCCGGCCCGGCCCGTCGCGAGCCAATCGATCCCATGATGGGAATAGAAACGTTTGTCTTCCGCGGCGAGAACGGCGTCGATGACATTCCGCGGCACATCGTCCAGTGCGAGTTCGTGACTGAACCGCTCGGCGACGCGCGCTTCGCGGAGTGGAATACCATTGCGATCGAGGAGCGCGATGCTTTGCACCGGCGGTCGCAGGAGAGCGGGAGGAATTGCAGCCAGCTTCAGCGCGAGTTCACCCGCGACGAGCACCACTGCGAGCGGCGCCAGGATCGACGGGATTCGCATTTTCATTTCAGGGACTCGGTGTGGACGCGCAGCGTTTCGGTCGTGCCCATTCGCTCGGGGTGATACATCTCTTCGATCTTCGACGAGGGCGCGATCGCGTCGCCCGCGGAGATGACGCGCGCTAGATAGCGCAAGGTGTATTGGCCCTGATAGAGCAAGCCGGAGAAGAAGAGGGCGCGGTCGGTGCGCAGCTCTTTGTAATCACTCACCCAATCTGTCCCGAGCGTCTCTCCTGCGGCAACCGCCTGCGATTTAAACGCCGGATTGATCGCTTCGAAAACTCCCGGCAATGGGTCCGCCACGGCGAGATAAGTAGCCCGGCGCGGCACCGCAATATCGAGCGTGATCAGGATGCGATCCCCTACGCGCAGATCTTCGGCGGCGCTTAGCTTGCCATCGTCGCCGAGCTTCTCGTAGCGACGCGTGATCGTGTAGCCACGATTCTGCCGCGGCTGCTCGATTAGCTTCGGACGCGCTTCCGCCGTCACCTCCGAATAAACTTTGCCGCCGGTCTTGCTCAGGCGAATCGGTTCGGTGCCGCCCTTTCCTTCGATCGGAAACGAGGAAGTCGCGAGTGGCTTTGTTTCGCTGACCGAAAACGGCTTGGTCGCATTGCTCCAGCGCACTTCGCCGCTGGCATTGCGATCGCCCGTCTCGATCGTGCGGACGTAGGCGGAAAGCGCGAGGACCGACCAGGCGTTTGCCTGCGTCGTGCCCCAATGCCCATTGCTCCGTCGCGAGAAGAGCTCGGTCGCCAATTCATCCACCCGCGGGGACTGCGGCCGGTGGAGCGTCCACGCCATGAGGTGGAGCGCATTTTCCCGCGCGACGGAACCGAAGAACTGTTCGACATAGCCCTCCGTCTGGTCGATCGGCCGGAGTAATTCGTCGATCATCTTTTGGGGTCCCTTGCTTTCGATAAGGGCGAGCGCGACGAGGGCACGGTCTTCCGCGCTGAGCTTCGCGCGCTTTTGGAAAAGCAGATCGTGATAAGCCGGCTCTGGTTTACCGGCGACGGCCAGCGTGTAAACCGCGAGGCATCGATCCGAGAGCCCGTAGCCGGTCGCGTCCTTGGCCGTGCCGCGTAGTTGTTCGCTGATATAACCGAACAATTTCTTCGATTCCGCGGCAGGCACGGCGAATTTCTGCTTTTGCGCGAGAGCCATGGCGAGGCCGCCGTAGGCGCTACCCCACAACATCGGCTCGCGTCCGCCGGGCCAATAGCTGAGGCCGCCGGAGCTGGTCTGCATCGTCAGCAACATGTTGATGCCGCGGTTCACGACCTCGGTAATTTCCGCGTCGCTCTTCGCCATCTCGGGCAGGGTCGCGCGCAGGTCGCGGACGGTCAGCCACGGGAGAAGACTGGATGTCGCTTGTTCGACGCAGCCGTACGGATAATGGAGTAATTGCCGAAGGGCTTCGCGGATCTCCGTCACCCGCGTGTTCGCGACGTTGACCTCGACCTTCCCGGCTCCGTCCAGAATTTGCGGATCGGAAATGCGCGCCAGTTCCGCCTCGTTCGTTTCGATTCGCTTCGTTTGCACTTCGCGAACGAGCGGCGCGGGGTAATTCACCTCGAGGTCCGATTGCAATGCGTCGGTAAGTCCGGCATTCGCGCCGCCGCTGAAACGAACGCTCCAGCGCCATTGCGCGTGGCCGGTTGTCACAAGTTCGACCGGGAAATCCAGCGGAATCGATCCCTTCGCCGGGAGACTCACGTGGCGCTTCGTGTCGCCAGCCTTCGCGGTTGCATCGAGCTGCAATTCCACATCGGCTTCGCCGGCGACATCGGTGTTGTTATGAACGACGGCGCGCAAGACGAGTTTGTCGCCGAAGTTTCCGAACCGCGGCAGCGATGCCTCGATCATGATCGGCTTGTTGATTTCGATGGCCGATTCGCCGGTCCCGAATTGGTTCTTCTTCGACGCCGCGACCGCGATCACGCGATAACGCGTCAGGCTGTCCGGCGCCGTGAATTCGGCGTGCACGTGGCCTTGCCCGTCGGTCCGGAGAGTTGCATTCCAAAAGGCGCAGGCCAGGAAATTTTTTCGCAGGCCTTCGAGAAGTGGCGGACCGCCTTTGGCGTCGCCAATCAGGTACCCCTTGTTCGCGAAGTCCGATTCGTCAGCGTCCTCTTTTAGCAGCGTGGGAAGGGACAGGCTGGTTTGCACCCCGAGCCGGCGGCGCTGGTTGAAGAACGTCTGCGGATCCGGCGTCTTGTAGCCGGTCAAAGAAAGGACGCCTTCATCGGCGGCGAAAAGCACGACCTCGGAATCGGCCACGCCCTGCCCGCTGGCATCGCGAACGTCCGCATCGAGCTGCACTTTATCTCCCGGTTTAGCGGTAGGCTGCGCCGGTTTTACGGTGACCGCTAACTTGTCGTTAGGCCGCGCCACCTTCACTTCGCAATAACCGATCCGGTATTCCGGCGTCTTGATCTTGCGCGGGCTGTCGTTTGCTCCGCGCAACAGCATCACGGAGACGAAGACGTTCGGCGCGTCGGTTTCGATCAATGGCACCTGAACCGAAGGCGCGTTACCACTGAGCTTCGTCACGAACGATCGCAGCACCTTGTCCCGCTCGACGGTCACGAGCGCGTCGCCCGCGATCGGCGTTTTCACCATGATCGTCGCGGTCTGCCCCAGCGCGTAGCTCTCCTTGTCTGTGACAAGATCGACCGCGTACGGATTTTTATAATTCCAGACCGTTTCCGACGGCCCCGCGACTTCGAAAGTGACCGAGGTCAAAATATCGTGGCCCTGTGCATCCTTCCCGGTCGCTTCGAGCAAATACTGGCCGGGCTTTCCGGCGACCGCGTCGCTCAGCGTAGCGAGGTTCGGCTTGCGATCGGCGCCCAGGCCTGGCGTCGTGGTTAGCTCGCGTTCCCATTCCACGTGCAGCTCCGCTTTGCTGTCGAATTCCGTCGTGTCCCCGGCCGCGGCGAGCCGATTCGTCTGCCACGTTATGCGCGCGACCCGCACCGTTGCCTTTACCGCCGATGGCAAAGTTTTCCCGTCCGATCCGACCGCAATTAAGTCGATCGGCAGCGGACTACCTTCCTTGAAAACGGCGTCGAGCCGGCGGAATCCAAAATAATAATCCGAGCTGTGCTGGAC
>JALYIN010000285.1 GCA_030775765.1 Verrucomicrobiota bacterium | reverse complement strand
ACGGTATTCCGCCCTTGATCGCGCAACTGCTCCTCGTGAAATCGGAGGCTCATCCCTTCCATGGTGATGAGCACGATCTCGTTGTCGCCGTTAGTTAACTTCGCGTCGATCAGGCAGTCGTCCTTCTCGATTTGGATCGCGATGATCCCGCCCTTCCGGACATTGCTGTAATCCGAAAGGTTCGACTTCTTGACGATGCCGGAACGCGTTGCGAAGACGATGTGCAGCTTCTCATCCCAGGTCTCATCCACTTGCGCGGCGCCCGTGCCAGAACTCTTCGACTGGACTCTGATGGTCGCGGCAATTTTCTCGTCGGCTCGCAGCTCGAGCAAATTTGCTATGGAACGGCCTTTCGCCGCGCGGCCCATCTCCGGAATCTCGTAGACCTTCTCGACATAGGCGCGCCCCGATTCCGTGAAGAACATCAGGTAATCATGGGTCGTGGCCGTGAAAAGGTGTTCGATGAAATCGCCCTCTTCTTCTTCGGTGGCGCCTTCCCGCGTGGTCATGCCGATCACGCCCTTGCCGCCGCGCCGTTGGGCGCGGAACGCGCTGATGGCGGTGCGCTTGATGAACCCGCCGTGCGTGATGCTGATAATACAGCCTTCGTTCGCGATCAGGTCCTCCATGTTGATCTCGCCCTCGTCGGGCACGAGCTGGGTCAGGCGCGGCGAAGCGTGCTTGTCCCGAATCTCGCGGAGCTCCTTCTTGATGATCTGGAAGACGCGTGACTCTTTCGCGAGGATGTCGCGCAAATCCTGGATCGTCTCGATCAATTCGCCGTATTCCTTCGTGATCTTTTCGCGCTCGAGCCCGGTGAGTTGATACAGGCGCAGCTCCAGGATTTGGTTCGTCTGGTGTTCGCTGAATGCATAACGGCCGTCAGTCAGCCGCGCTTCGTTGCGGATGAGGATGCCAATCTTTTCGACCTGTTTCCGGGTAAATTCGAACGCGAGCAGTTTCACCCGCGCTTCATCGCGATTCGCCGATCCGCGGATGATCCGGATGAACTCGTCGAGATTTGCCAGGGCGATGAGATAACCTTCGAGCGTCTCGGCGCGCTCCTCGGCCTTGCGCAATTCAAAACGTGTTCGCCGGAGGACCACTTCGAGGCGGTGGTCGATGTAGGCCTGGTTGGCGAGCTTCAGCGGCAGCAATTTCGGCCGGCCGTGATCGATCGCCAGCATGTTGACCGCGAACGAGCTCTCCATCGCGGTGTGCTTGTAAAGATTGTTAATCACGACCTTCGGGTTCGCGTCGCGCTTCAGCTCGATGACGACGCGTGTGTTCTCGTCCGATTCGTCGCGGATCGCGGTGATGTCGGTGAGGATTTTGTCGTTCACCAGCGCCGCGATGCGCTCGACCAGCGTCGCGCGGTTTACGTTGTAGGGAATCTCCGTGATCACGATCTGCTCGCGGTTTCCCTTCAACTCCTCGACGCCGGCTTTGCCGCGCACCTTCATGCTGCCGCGGCCGGTCTCCAGATATTGCTTGATCCCGGCGAGACCGAGAATGGCGCAGCCGGTCGGGAAATCCGGTCCCTTCACGTGCTTCCTCAAATCATCGATCGTGATGTCGGGATCGTCGATTTGCGCACAGATGCCATCAATGACTTCGCCGAGATTGTGCGGCGGCATGTTCGTCGCCATACCCACCGCGATGCCGGTGCCGCCATTGACGAGCAGGTTTGGGAACGCTGCCGGGAAAACGGTGGGCTCGGTCCGGGTCTCATCGTAGTTCGGGACGAAATCGACCGTGTCCTTATCCATGTCGACCATGAGCGCCGCGCCGAGATGCGTCATGCGCGCTTCGGTGTAGCGCATCGCCGCCGGCGGATCGCCTTCGACCGAACCGAAGTTGCCCTGGCCATCGACGAGCGTTTCGCGCATCGCCCAGGCCTGCGCCATGTGGACGAGGGTGGGGTAGATCACCGCTTCGCCGTGCGGGTGATAGTTACCGCTCGTGTCGCCGCAAATTTTGGCGCATTTCCGGTGCTGCCGGTTGGGGAAGAGCGACAGATCGTGCATCGCAAACAGGATGCGGCGTTGCGACGGCTTCAGTCCGTCCCGCGCGTCCGGCAACGCCCGCGAAATAATGACCGACATCGAATAATCGAGGAACGACCTCGACACTTCGTCGGCTACGTTGATCAGTTCTATTTTTTCGTTCGGGTTATACACGGTGGGAAAATGACGAATGCAGAATGATGAATGACGAAATGGGCGAGAATGGCAGCTACCTTTCCTCCAACATAGTCATTCGTGCCTTGGCATTCCTACACATCCAGATTTCGGACGTTTAACGCATTGTCCTCGATGAATTGGCGGCGGGGCTCCACGACGTCTCCCATGAGGATGGTGAACATTTTGTCGGCGTCGACGGCGTTGTCGTCGTTCAGGTCGACCTTGAGGAGTTTGCGCTTCTCAGGGTCCATCGTGGTGTTGAACAGCTCCTTGGCGTTCATTTCGCCAAGACCTTTGAACCGTTTGATCTGCACGCCGCGCCGCCCGATCTCGACGATCTTTTGGTGAATCTCGGGAATGGAGAAGAGTGGATGGACCGCGGCCTTTTCGCCTTCGCCTTCGATCAATTCGAAGATCGGGCGATCGCTCGCCGCGTAGTGGTCGACCTGTAGTCCTTTGCGCGCGAGCTCGCCCATGATCTTTTGGATCGTGGTCGATTCGTGTAGCTCGACGAGCTTGCCGCGGCGGCGGCTTGCTCCGTTCGTTTTGGTCACCGCGGAAAGTGCGCCCAACGGAAGTAATTCCTGCTGGGTTTCGTCCTCGAAAAGATTCAGGTCCGGATTCTCCTGGTGAAAACTCCGGACTTCTTTCTCATCGTGGAAATAATGGATGATCTCCTCGTTGCCATCGCGAACTTTAACGAGATAGCTCGGCAATTTGCCGGTTTTCTTCGCCCGCTCGCCGAGGAAGGTCTCGAAATCTCCGCCATGCCGACGAATCGATTCGCTCAGCTTCGCCAGCCTCTCGAGCGATTCCAAAATGTCCTTCAACTGCGCGGCTGAAAGTTCCTTGTCGTCGGCGAGGTTTTTGAGGCGCACGTCTTCGGCGCCGAGGGAGATCAGGATCTTGTTCAGCTGGACGTCGTCGTCGACGTACTCTTCGCGTTTCTTTCGCTTGATTTGGTAGAGCGGCGGCTGGGCGATGTAGATTTTCCCGGCGCGCACCAACTCCGTCATTTGCCGGTAGAAGAATGTCAGCAGGAGGGTGCGAATGTGCGAGCCGTCGACGTCGGCGTCCGTCATGATAATGATCCGCCCGTAGCGCAGCTTCGAAATATCGAAGCTGGTTTCGTCCTTGCTCTTCGCCATTCCCTCGATGTCCTCCTTCGGCTTGCCGATGCCAGTCC
>JALYIN010000284.1 GCA_030775765.1 Verrucomicrobiota bacterium | reverse complement strand
GTGCTGCACGAACCGACTAGGCCCTTCCGCTACATCTACTTTCCCGAGACAGCACTGGTGTCGCTTTCGACCGTCTTGAAGGACGGAACGGAAACCGAAATCGCGTCGATCGGTTGCGAAGGCATGCTCGGGCTCCCCGCTTTTCTAGGGGCAAAAAAAAGCTCGCGCAAAGCGTTTTGCCAGATGCCGGGAACCATCGTGCGGTTTCCGGTGAGCGTGCTGCTGAAGGAAACGCGCCGCGGCGGCCCGCTCGCCGATGCCCTGCATCGCTACGCGATGGCCTTGTTCACGCAGCTCGGGCAAGTGGCGACCTGCAATCGGCGGCACACCATCGAGCAGCGTTGTTGTTGCTGGCTCCTCATGACGCATGATCGGGTGGAAGGTGACGAATTCTACGTCACGCACGAGTTCCTCGCCGAGATGCTCAGTGCCCGGCGTTCCGGCGTGACGGTCATTGCGGGGACTTTGCAGCGCGCCGGGTTGATCAGTTATCGGCGCGGGCAGATCACGATTATTAATCGCAAGGGTCTCGAGAAGGCAGCGTGCGAATGCTACGGACTCGTCCGCCGCGAGTTCAATCGGCTGCTCGGCTGATTCCCGGTCGTTGGAACCGGGCGCGTTGATCCCGTGGCGATACGGGCTGCGTGGACCGTGAGGCATCGCCCCCGGCTGCTACGATCCGCTATCGAATCACCTGCCGCCTGCCACTCGAGGTGGCAGGCGGCGGTGTTCGCTTCCGAACCTAACGACCGCTAGTCGCGATCGTAGGCTTCCACCAAACCAATGCCAGTGGAGTTACTGCCGTTTCCTCGCAAGACCGCGGTATAAGCGCCCGTTGTCAGCGTCACGGCAATAACCGATTCACGATCATCGCTGGGCGCGAGCCCGGAGCCCATGATATCGGTGACCGTGGCCGGATCCTGTTGCTTCCAGTTATCATTGCTGGCGATCGAGGTCCCATTGGCGTCGTACAACTGCAGGAAAGGATCCTGGAGCGCGTTCGCCACGCCTTTGCTCGATAGGCTCGGCCCGATCCCGCGGAAGATGACACGCTTTTGCAACGAGCCTCCGACAATCATTCCGCTGATGGTGACGTTGTCTCCCGTCCCGACGTTTGACCGCGTGGAGATGTTAGGCAGCTTTTCGCCGTTGCCAGCGGAAGTGTCATATACCTCCACCACCGCGATACCGCTGGTGTCACCTTTCCCGCGCACGATTGCTGTGTAAACGCCTTCCGGCAGCGTGCGGACCAGAACGCTTTCGCGATCGTCCCGCGGCGTGAGGCCAGCCTGCGCAATGCGAGCCTGCTCGGCCGCGGTGTTGTCCTTGTAGTTGTCGTTAAAAGCGATCGGCACCCCGGCTTGATTATAAAGCGTGAGGGTTGGATCGCTTAACGTTCCGCTCACGGCCACGCCGTCGATTTTGATCGAAGGACCGATCGCGCGAATCATCACCTCTTTTGTGCCTGGCGGTGGAGAAGCGGAAGGCGAAGGTGATACGGTAGCCGTCGGTGTTGCCGTCGGCGACCCTGCGGGAGTTGGAGAGGCTGAGGGCCCCGGCGAAGGTGTCGGCTGCGGTGACGGCGAACTGGAAGCTTGCGGCCGGATCATGAATCCCACGATCTCGACATTCTCACCGGTGCCGACATTGGCTCGGGTGGAGATGTTCAGGAAATCGCTGATTCCAACGGTCACCGCCAGGCCCGAGACACTGCTTACCCCGAAATACGGGCTACTCGCGTTCACGATCGTAGCGGCGCCTGTTGCCTTGTTGAGCCGGTAGAGTTGATCGTCAATGGCGGCGTAGAGAGTGCCATCCTGGGCGAAGGCAATCCCTGCCACCGGACTGTTCTGCGGCACGCCGAGCGGACCGACCGGCGTGAGAACGCCGGTGAGTTGATTCACGGTATAGAGCGTGGCATCGCCCTGAGCCGGATCATTGGTTCCGCTGTCGCCGTTATCGCCCTGACCGACGGCATAAAGCGTCTGGCTTTGATCCAGCGCCAATCCATCGAGGGCGACTCTGGTGTTAGCGATTTTCACTCCGGTCCCCGTTCGGACATCGAACCCATAAAATGGATGAGTCGGATTGCCGTTCTCATCGAGGGCGGAAGCAACAAATCCCATACCGGTATCGGAGCGAATGACTATGTCACCTTCCCCTTTGGGTGCTGTCGCGTTGAAAGGTTTTCGCGCGACAACGTGACCGTCCACCATGCTGAGCTGATCGATCTCGTTCTTGTTCGGATTGTATGTATAGAGGCCGTTCTGGTAAGCGGCCAGGCCGTACCCGGTAATGTTATCGTCGACCGTGCCGACCAGGGTGGCCTGGCCGGTTGCGGTATCGATCGTAACTAACTGATTCTGGTAAAACGTGAGGCCGAAGAGCACCTGGTTGTTTCCCGAAGTTTGCGCCTGAAGCGACGCGAACCAAGGGGCCAACCCAAGCACTCCCGCCATCACCGCGATGATGATGATCTTTTTCATTAGGAGTAGTCGGTTGGCAGCTTATTTGGTGATGGCGCCGTTTAACCCATTCGGGAAAAAGAGGCCCTTGGCCGCGTTGGCCGCGCCATAGACAATGTTGAGACCCTGTCGGGTGGTGCGCCGGAAAGCGCGTCCGTTCGCGTCGGTCGGCACAATGTTCGCCTTCCCGTTCGAATCCACGACTCCCTGGTCGTCGTCGGCTCCGGAGAGCATCTTGCGCAGATCCGAAATTTTCTTCGCGATTCCCTGCGCCGTGCTGCCGGCATTGAAAATATTCACGCGAATATTGGAAGCGTGGTACGCTTCCACTGCGAGAATCCCCGCGGCACTGTCGAGCAAGTCCCGGTTTGTGATGAGCTTTGCCGCGCCTCCGAAGAGGGTGACGCCCACATCTTCGAAGATGAACGCGCCCAGGATAAAGTTGAGGTCGTTCGCAAAGGGATCGAATGAGGCGCCGATCCCCGCCGCCTGGGCGAGCGTGTTAAAACTGTTCTGCAAATCAATTGCCGGCTGCGCCACTGGTTGGACACCCGCGGAGGTGAGAAAGCTGCGGAAGAACGTCACGTGGTTGCGCTCATCCTGTCCGATTTCCTCCGCATACTGCTGGATCTTCGTATCCGTAAATGGGACTTTTGGATTGCCCTTGATCGTCACCCCACCCTGGTTGCCCGATCCAGTCGTGGCTACTCCTTGTGCCTCGATGTTTCCGCCCGTGGTGGCGTAGGTATAAAATTGCGCTTCAAGGTATTCCAAATTGAGCGCGAATTGTCCGATGGCTGCATCCAGCCCCGTGCCGCCC
>JALYIN010000283.1 GCA_030775765.1 Verrucomicrobiota bacterium | reverse complement strand
TTTCTGCACGACCCGCGAAGTGAAGCCGGCATCGTCGATGTACGGCGCATCGTCGCGCAGCCGCGCATCCAGCAAATCGTCCTGAAGTTTCTCTTCCATCCTAATTAGAACCCCACACCGCCAACATTCTCTTCAATTTTTCTCGTCCTCTCAACACATTTGTTTTCACAGTGCCGAGCGGAATGTCGAGAACCCGCGAGGCTTCATCGTGCGAGAGACCGTTCTGGCAGCAGAGCACAATGGCGCTTCGTTCATGGACGGGAAGCAATTGGAGCGCGCGAGTGAGATCAAGGTGGAGAGCGGGATCGACGGTTTGCGGATCGTGTTCGGCTTCCAGTTGAGCTTCATCGATGCCAACCAGCTCCTTTCTTTTCCGCGCTTCTTCCCGGTAACAATTGTACGCGATCCGATACAGCCAGGTGGAAAAACGCGCTTCGCCGCGGAAGCTGCGGAGGTTTTTGTAGGCCCGCAAAAACGTTTCCTGCGAGAGATCGTCCGCGAGCGTAACATCGGTGCGGACCAGCTGGCGGAGCAGACCTCGCACACTCGATTGATGATTCCGGACAAGCTCCGCAAAGGCGTGGTGGTCGTCATCGACAAGAACGCGGGCAACGAGGTCTGCATCGGCGAGCGCCACGGGCGCATGTTAGGGCAACGGCGGAGCTTTGTCTTTAGGTCCTTCGAGCTTCCAGACAAGGAGGTGGCCGACGCCGATCAGGAACGGGATGATGCCGAGCGCCCAGGCGCCCCCTTCCCAGTCATTGACCGCGCCGAAGAAGATCATCACGCCGATACCAACCATCACCAGGACCACGCCACGGCGCATATCGGAGCGGGCGCGGATCGCGGCCGGCGGGGCGAAGAGCGCGGGCGGCACGGGCTGGCCTTTTTCCACCATTTCTCGCACGGTCCGATGGAGCGACCGGCTTTTCAGGTAGCTGAAGAACATGATGGCGCCGACCACGAGAACCGGGGCGCCGAACAGGGTGCTGAAGATAATCCCGATGATCGGGATGGCCATGAGCGCGCCGTCCTCGACGTTGAAGTCGTCGTTATCGTGATTACGCCGCGTCACCGTGATCCCGGACGGGCTGGTGATGCTGAATTTCCGCGAAGTCTTCCGTTTCACGCTTTTCTCGATGGAATCCTCGTCATCCGGGGTAGCAGAGACCGCGGGCGAAATGCTGGCCCCGGCGCTGGCCGACGCGACGGCGGTCCCGGAAGCGGAGGGCGAAGGCGCGGGCGTTGGCGATGATTGGCCGAACGCAGTCCAAACGAGCGCGATCGAGCAGAGGCAGGTTAAGATCCTTGTTTTCATAATTGTCCTTTGGGAGTGAGATGCGCCCGGGGCCGGGTTTGGATTCAGAAAAATTCGCCGCGGAAGCTCTCACCACAAGACAAAAACCTTGCGTCTCCCTTCATGCCAGACATTATTCCTTCCCGCGCGAAATGCGGGTGTAGCTCAGTGGTAGAGCACCTCCTTGCCAAGGAGGACGTCGCGAGTTCGAGTCTCGTCACCCGCTCTCCGTTCCGGGTAGAACGGTAAGCAAAGCCGATGTCCGATCTCACCGTTGTCCCGTCGTCCGAACGTTTCGCGGAACTCGCGAAGCAGGGCAATGTCGTTCCTGTCTACGTGGACTTCGTGGCCGATGGGGAGACGCCGGCCTCGGCCTTTCAGAAGCTGGATGACGGCGGTTATTCGTTTCTGTTTGAGTCGGCGGAGCAGACCGAGCAATCCGGCCGCTATTCGTTTCTCGGTTTCAGTCCGCGGTTGACGATCCGGAGCGAGAACGGGGTGGTCAGCACGGAGGAAAAAGGCGAGACGGTGCCAGTCGCGCAAAGCAGTGACCCGCTCTCCGCCCTGGAACAAATCATGGCGCGGTTCCGTTTCGTGGCGGAGCCGGACCTGCCGCGCTTTGCCGGCGGAGCAGTGGGTTTTCTCGGCTACGATGTCGCCCGCTGTTTTGAGAGATCGGTGCCGCCTCCGCCGGAAGATGATCTCAAATTCCCCGAGATGATTTTCATGATCATGGGGTTGCTGGTCGTGTTCGACCACCGCTACCGCCGGGTAAAAATCGTGGCCAACGTTTTCCGCGACGATTACGATAACCCGGCGGCCGCGCACAAAGCGGCCGAGCGAAGAATCCACGAGGCGCTGGTGAAGCTGGCTAGCCCGGCGCGGTTGCCGTTGATCGATGCCCAGAAATCTGTTCAGCGTCAGCCTGTGCGCAGCAACGTCACCCAGGCGAAGTTTGAGGCCGACGTCCTGAAAGCGAAGGAACACATCCGGGCCGGCGACGTTTTTCAAATCGTCTTGTCCCAGCGATTCGAAACCGATTTCACCGGCGATCCGCTGAAACTCTATCGCTGCCTCCGCCTGGTGAACCCGTCGCCGTATATGTTTTGCCTGCGCTTCGGCAATTCATTCTCGCTCGTAGGCAGCTCGCCCGAGTTGCACGTGCGCGTTACCGATGACATCGCCGAGGTCCGTCCGATCGCCGGCACGCGGCGGCGTGGAAAAACCGCCGAAGAGGATGCCCGAAACGCCGCGGAATTACTGGCGGACCCGAAAGAACGCGCCGAACACGTGATGTTGATCGACCTGGCGCGAAACGATCTCGGTCGGGTGGCGGAGATCGGCAGCGTGCGCGTAACCGAGCAGATGGTCGTCGAGCGTTACAGTCACGTGATGCATATCGGTTCGCACGTGGTGGCTCGGTTGCGGAAGGACAAGAGCGCGTACGACGTCATGCGCGCCACCTTCCCGGCCGGGACCGTCTCTGGCGCGCCGAAGATTCGCGCCATGCAGATCATCAACGAACTCGAAACCAAAAAGCGCGGATGCTACGCCGGCGCGGTCGGCTATTTCGGCTTCGATGGCGCACTGGATTGCTGCATCGCTCTCCGCTCGATCGTGCTCAAGGACGGGCGCGCCTACCTGCAAGCTGGCGCCGGGATTGTCGCGGATTCCGATCCGACAAGCGAATACCAGGAGACGGTGAACAAAGCGACGGCCATGGTCGAAGCGATTAGCCGGGCCAGCGATGACTAAGATCCTGATCATCGATAACTACGACTCGTTTACCTACAACCTCGTCCAGTATTTCGGCGTGCTGGATTGCGAGGTCGTGGTGAAGCGCAATGACGAGATCACCATCCCCGAAATCGAGGCGCTGGGTCCGGGACGAATCTGCATC
Organism: Verrucomicrobiota bacterium; assembly: GCA_030775765.1. GTDB lineage: Bacteria > Verrucomicrobiota > Verrucomicrobiia > Chthoniobacterales > UBA10450 > AV80. The sequence continues at coordinate 450 of JALYIN010000283.1, read as the reverse complement.
TCGCCCGGTCCGGGACGGCCGGAGGATGCCGGGATCAGCAATGAGGTCGTGCGCCAGTTCGGATCAAAGACGCCGATCCTCGGCGTTTGTCTCGGCCATCAATGCATCGGCGCGGTCTTCGGGGGCGAGATTGTGTCGGCGCCGCGATTGATGCATGGAAAAACTTCACCGGTGCGGCACCACAACCGTGGCGTTTTCTCTGATCTTCCAGATCCGTTCGAGGCGACGCGTTACCATTCGCTCATTGTGCGCCGCGAAACGCTGCCGACGTGCCTCGAGATCACGGCCGAGACCGCCGAAGGTGAAGTCATGGGATTACAGCACCGCGAATTTCCAATTCACGGCGTGCAGTTTCATCCTGAATCAGTTCTCACCGCCGAAGGAATGGCGCTTCTAAGAAATTTTCTCGCGCTTTGAATCGGTGTCATCCCGAGCCGCGCAGACGGCGAG
>JALYIN010000282.1 GCA_030775765.1 Verrucomicrobiota bacterium | reverse complement strand
ACCCCGACGCCCACGGCATTGATCGCCTTCAGGACGTGTGGTTTGGTCTCGGCGTTGCGCGCAAAGGCTGGCTGACGAAAACGGACGTAATGAATTGTCTGCCACTCGGGAAAATCGAAGCGGCGCTCGAGAATAAACGCGGCGACAGGTAAAGGGCCCGTCATCCCGAGGCTAGCGCCGCGCGCCGAGGGACCCCGCAGTTGCAAATTGTGCCACACAAGTTCACTTCCGCGATCAACGAAGGTCGGCGTGACGCTTTGGTTGCGGCTGGCTTGGGTGAAGAAATACCGCCTGTGAGGTCCCTCGCCGTCTGCGCGGCTCGGGATGAAACGCTGTTACTAACCGATCACAATTCGTTAGGCGTCACTTCTCTCTCTGCGGCATGAACATCGTCAGGCATTTGCAGGCCCCGCCGGCCTTGAGAAATTCGCTCATCGGCAACGGGTGGCAGGTGTAGCCGCGATCCTTCAGCGTGGCCACGAGCATGGGTGCGCCTTCGGGCAAAACGATTTCGCGACCGAGCACAACGGCGTTGCAGGAAAAATGGACGGCTTCTTCCGGCGGGACGTCGATCAAGTCGTGGAGATGATCGCGGATCGCGCGCTGGCCGTATTCATCGAATGCTTCGGGGAACCAGAACGCGCCGCCGTCCGGCAACGGACAGAAGCAGGTATCGATGTGATAAAAGCGCGGATCGACCAGCTCCACTGAGATCACCAGGCAACCGAGGATGTCGGCTACGGCGCGGTGGGAGTTGATGTCGGAACGGAATTTGTACCCGCAGAAAAGAACGTCGCCGCCGAAGAGCGCGTCGCCTTCGCCCTCAAAATACAAATTCTTGGGGAGCCAGACAACTTCGTAGCCGTGCTCTTCCATCCAGCGCGCGAAATGCGGCGCTTCGCCGGCTCGTTCTTCGTGCCGGAAATTACTCGGGATGAAACGACGGCCTACGGTGAGCCCGGCGTTGGCGGTAAAAACCATGTCGGGCAACCTCGGTTGCGGCGGGACCAGCTCGATCCTGCACTCGAGGCTGGAGAGTTTGTCGAAGAGACCTTTCCATTGCGCCTGCACCAGTGGGGTGTCGGCGCCGCGGGCGCGGCTCATCCAGGGATTGATCTCGTATTCGATCCCGTAATGGTCCGGCGGGCAAAGCAGAAGCTGACGCATAAAAGGAACGACCTAGCGCGCGAGGTTCGTCGTCAACTCGCGCAGGAACGGCTCCAGGTCCGAGACGAGCCCAAGCGATTGAAAGGAGCCGCGCTCGGTGAGCTTGCTGACGGCGGCCGGATTCACGTCCACGCACAACGTCTTCACTGTGGCCGGGAGCAAATTCGCGGCCGCCATCGAATGCAGCATCGTTCCCATCATCAGTGCGGTCGTGACGCCAGCGATCTTTTCCCGCATCGCGTCCTGCGCCGCGATCGCGTCGGTGATGACTTCCGGCAGCGGGCCATCGTCCCGGATCGACCCGGCCAGGATAAACTCAACGCCGTGCCGAACGCAGGCGGCCATGATTCCGCTCTTGAGCTCGCCGGTTTCGACCGCGCGCGAAATGCTGCCCGCTTCCCGGATGATATTGATCGCGCGCATCTGATTCTCGTGACCGCGCTCTGCCAGCGAGCCACGTTCCAGATGAATGCCAAGCGAGGTGCCGAAGATCGCGTTCTCGATGTCGTGCAACGCCAGGGCGTTCCCGCCAAAAAGAAGATTCACGTACCCCCACTCGATCAGCTTTTCCAAATGCGACGCTGCGTTCGTATGCACAACGGCCGCGCCAGCGACGACCAGGATTCTCCCGCCTTCCTCACGCGCGCGCTTCAGTTCCGTCGCCATTTCGCGGATCACGCCACTCTTCGGTTTTTCGAGCGCAATGCTGGTAGACATGAATTCGAAAACGTCCGTGCGCGCGGTGGAACGCTGCAAGGGCGCCACCTTGATACCCTGATGCCCGACGACGATTTCCATACCGCGACGCACTTCATGAAACTTCTTCGCCGTGGCGCGGCGCGCCTCGCGATCGACGACAACCGCGCAATCCATCAAAGCCGGGCGCACCTCGATCTCGGCGCCGCCGAGCGTGATGAACGTCTGTTGATTGGTGGTGACGTAAAAGTCCCTGGGGAAAACACCATCGGCCGGAGCCGTCGCCAGTTGGACATCGGCTTTCTCCAGGACCTCGGCGCCGTGCTGCCGCAAGCGACGCACGATTTCATCGAGCACTTCGTGGCTCGGCGCGGAGACCTCGATGCGCGCGTAGCTTTGATCGACGCGGTTCTGGCCGATCTTAATCTCGCCGATCTTGAAATCCCCGCCCTGCGTCAGGATTTGGTCGAGCACCTTCGGCAGAATCAGGGAGTCAATAATGTGGCCGCGCAAAATGACAGTTTCGGAAAACATCGGGCGGAACCTAGTCCAGCCTCCTTGTTCAGCCAAGGAGGACAGCCGAAACAAGGCCGACGCGAGGTCGCGGCTCGTTTCTGAAGAAAGGAAACGACCATGCAACCCGACGAAAAGCCGACCGCTCGTGGACCATTGCCTTCCAGAAAGGCGCAGGTCGCGCTGGGCAATAAGCTGAACCGCAAGTCGAAGGAACCGCCCACCCTGCCCGGAAAGACGACGCCGAAGAACGCGCCGCCGACACGGCGGAGCACGGGTCAATAATGACCACAAAGGAACAACTGCCGGCGGTGATCGCGAAGATAGCGCGGATGCTGGCCGTGAAGCCGGAGTATTTCGTGACGCATCCCTCGGAGCTGCGCGTCGTTCGTGCCCTTTCCGACGCGGAGCTGCAAGACATCGTCCGTGAACACGGCTGGCGTTTTGTTCGCCGTGTCGGTGGGCGACAGGTCGAGTTTTACAACGACGCCGGCGTCAGTTTTCGTCCGCTCTAGCCTCGGAGAAAAAACCAGTCAGCGGGCTGGTGGGCGACGCGGTCATTCGGGTTTCCGCCAGTCCAATCTCGCGCGCTTCACGGCCGGCTTCGACAGCCTTTCGAAAGGCGTGCGCCATCCGGCTGGGATCGGAGGCGATCGCGATGGCCGTGTTCACCAACACCGCATCAGCCCCCATTTCCATCGCTTCGGCCCCCTGGCTGGGCGCGCCGAGACCGGCATCTACGACCACGGGAACGGTCGCTTGTTCGATGATGATCTCGATCTGCGCGCGCGTCTCGATCCCGCGGTTGCTCCCGATTGGCGAACCGAGCGGCATCACCGTAGCGGTGCCGACATCTTGTAAGCGCTTCGCCAGGACCGGATCGGCGTTGATATAGGGAAGGACGATGAAGCCTTCTTTCACCAGGATTTCCGCGGCCGCCAAAGTCTCGACCGGATCGGGTAGCAAATAGCGCGCATCGGGATGAATCTCGAGCTTGATCCAATTCGGCAGCCCGGCTGCGACGGCCAGCCGCGCGAGACGCACTGCTTCCTCGGCGTTTCGCGCGCCGCTCGTGTTCGGCAGAAGGAGGAAGCGCTTCGGATCGATAAAATCGAGAATGTTCGCGAACGCATCGTGTTTCCCGGACAAATCGGCGCGCCGCAGGGCCACGGTGACGATCTCCGTCCCGCTCGCGATCAACGCATCGCGCATCAATTCGTTGGAGCCGAACTTTCCCGTGCCGACGAGGAGCCGCGAGGTGAACTCGCGGTCCGCGATCTTCAATTTCGAGGGCTTGTCGGACATCGTCGATAACGTAACACAAGATTGTGCGTCATAAACGCGATGTCATCCCGGGGCCGGCATAGCGCGCCGGAAGCTCCAAATTCCAAGCGCCAAGCTCCAAAGAAGCACCAAGCATCAATCGGCAGCCTCTCTTTTGGAGCTTCGTTGTTTGGAGTTTCTCTGGTGCTTGGATGTTGGAGCTTGGAGCTTTTGGCTTGTACGACGAACTGTCTGTGGCCAAACTGCGTCATGACCTCGTTCGATCTGCACCAGGAAGATTGTCTCGAAGGCATGTCCAGGATGAGCGCCGCCACGATCGATCTCGTGGTTACGTCGCCTCCTTACAATCTCGGGATCGCCTACAGCCGTTATTCGGACCGGCAGGCGCGCGGAGATTATCTTGATTGGTGCCACGCGTGGGCGTTGGAACTGCGCCGGCTGCTCAAGCGTGACGGATCGCTCTTCCTCAATCTCGGCGCGGCGCCGTCGAATCCGCTGTTGCCACACGAACTCGTTCTTCGATTGCGCGATGCGTTTGTCCTCCAGAACACGATTCATTGGATCAAGGCGATCTCGATCGAAGACCGTGCCGGCCTAACGACTTCTCGTGGCCACTTCAAACCGATCAGTTCGCCACGCTACCTCAACGACTGCCACGAATACATTTTCCATCTCACTCCCGAAGGAAAAACGCCGATCGACCGCCTCGCTTTAGGCGTTCCCTACGCGGACAAGAGCAACATCGCGCGCTGGGGGCATACCAGCGGAAAGGACCGGCGCTGTCGCGGGAATACATGGTTCGTTCCGTACGAAACGATTCAGCGCCGCGCGAAGGAACGGCCCCATCCCGCCACGTTTCCGGTGCAACTGGCGGAGTGGTGCATCAAGCTGCACGGCGTCGCTCGGGTCGGGACTATGCTCGATCCGTTCCTGGGAATTGGGAATTCCGCCGTCGCGGCGCAGCGCAGCGGCGTAAAACAATTCATCGGCTTAGAGATCGACGAAGAATATCTGAAAGAGGCGCGGCGGCGTCTTCTGTAGCCGCTTCGCTGTGCGAAGCGCGGGATTGCGCGGCACCGCTCCGTAGACGCCAGCGCCATACTCACGCTTCGCGCAGCGAAGCGGCTACAGAAGACGTCCCGTCTCGCCGTTCGGTTTGGGAAGCGGCGGGGGACCATTCGCGCCGGGCGCCTGGAATTTCTCCAACGGTTTCACCAGATTCCCCGGCAATGGTCTCACGCGATCGAAGATGCGTTCGGCGATCGGTTTGGCGACGAGATAACCGGCGGCGAACATTTCCATCCGGGCATCGAGATTATCGATGTAATTGAGCGCCATCGCTTCCGGCGTCTTCGGGCTAACCGGCGAGCCGAACTGCGGTTCGCCGTGATGCGCGCCGATCAAGTGCAGCAAATGCATTCGCACATCTTCGGAGGAAGGCGTGAGCGCGGCCCAGGCTCGCGTGTTCTCATCCGTGAGCAGCTTTCGCCAAATCGAATTCACCAGCTCGAGCCCGATCGAGATATGTCCCATCAATTCCCCACGCTCGTCGTAACCCATCGTGAACCCGGTCTCCGGCAAATGATTTTCCCAGAGCTTGCCGGCATCGTGAAACAACACGCCCGCGATGAGCAGATCGAGATTGAGCTGCGGATAGAGCGGCACGATCGCGGTCGCCAGCCGCATCATTTGGGCAACGTGCTCGACGAGGCCGCCACGCCGGGCGTGATGATACGAACGCGCGCCAGCGGTGCGTCGAAAACGTTCGCCATGCTCGCTGAGGAATGCTTCGCCGAGCGCGCGCAAACGCGGATCGCCGAGAGCCCGCGTTCGTTCGCCAATGTATTCCCAATCCGCCGCCTGTTTCGCGCGCAGTTCCGGTGGCCCCTGCAACAGCTCCGAGCGTTCCTGCTCGTTGAGGTGCCGCACTTTCCAGTTTCGCGCGTCGAGCCCGAACTGCTGGTGCTGCCCAAACTCGCCCGTCAGCTCGATAAAATCGGAAGCCTTAAGCGTTCCACACGCTTTGTATTCCGGATGATCGCTCCAGACCCGCAGAGTCATGCGATCGCACGCATCGGCCAGGCCCAGCTCGCAGTACGGCTTTTGTTCGCGCGTGACTTTTGAGGCGACGCCTTCAATCTGAACGTGCACGCGCGCTTCCACCGCCGCGCCGTTCTGGGCGTGACGGCGGATTTCGCTAAGAGACAGCAGTTGCATTCCCTGTAGCAGCGGTCTAGGACCGCCGATCCTGGCGGGGATTCCTCATGACGTTCCCGAATTACTTTGCGGCCTCGATCGCGCCGCACGCCTGACGTGCCCCCGAGTTGCCGGAGGGATCCGTTTTCAGGTCGTCTTCCTTCTCGTGCACGACAAGCGACTTGCCGATGATCGAATCGGCGCCGCTCAAACTCATTTTCCCTTTCCAATCGATATGCGCCTTACCGGAAGCGTCCGCCTCGATATTCCCAAAATCACCCGTGTGGTGTTCGGCTGTCACCGGCCCGCCGTGATGTTTCTGCGTCGGATTAAAATGGGCGCCGGCGGAAGCAGCATCGGGCGCGGAGCAATCGCCCTTTTCATGGACGTGAATCCCATGCTTACCCGGCTTTAATCCACTGATGACCCCGACCACCTGGACGTCATCGCCCACCTTGGTGAACGTCACCATGCCCGTTACCTGACTGCCTGATTTCGAGTCCAGCTGGCAAGTCGCCTTTGTCACATCCTGCCCGTGCGCGAGCACGGCGAGAGCGCACGACATGCCTAGCGAAATGATAAGTGTTTTCATGGTCGTAACGTACCGCCGCGAAGGCGAAATGAAAATAATTAATCGAGCGGCCCGTCGCCTCTTCTGTAGCCGCCGCCCTGTGGGCGGCGTGATATCAACAAGGCCAACTCTCGCGCTTCGCACAGCGAAGCGGCTACAGACGAGTGTCAGTCGATCAGCCGTTGCTCGATGCCGGAGTAAGCGTCGATGCGGCGATCGCGGAGGAACGGCCAGTGCGTCCGGTGTTCGTCCACGCGCTTCCAATCGATTTCGGCCATGACGATTTCTTCGTGATCCATGCTCCCTTTAGCTATAATTTCGCCGCTCGGCGCGACGACAAAACTCTGTCCCCAGAACTCAATCCCATCGCCGCCTGCCGGCGCTTCGTGGCCGACGCGATTGATCGCCGCGACGTAACAGCCGTTCGCGATCGCGTGACTGCGCTGCATCGTTTCCCAGGCGGAATACTGCGCCGCGCCGTATTTTTCTTTTTCGCGCGGATGCCAGCCAATCGCTGTCGGATAAAAAAGAAGCTGCGCGCCGCGCAACGCGGTCAGGCGCGCGGACTCGGGATACCATTGGTCCCAGCAAACGCAGACGCCGATTTTCCCATGCATCGTCGGCCAGGCTTGGAAACCGAGATCGCCTGGCGCGAAATAAAACTTCTCGTAATAAGACGGGTCGTCGGGGATGTGCATCTTGCGGTATTTCCCGAGATACTGGCCGTCCGCGTCGATGATCGCGGCGGTGTTGTGGTAAACGCCGGCGGCGCGTTTCTCGAAGAGCGACGCGATAATCACCACGCCGCATTCCCGCGCGACCCTTTCAAGTTCCGCGGTCGAGGGGCCGGGAATTTCCTCGGCCAGGGCAAAGTTCGCGTGGTCTTCCGCCTGGCAAAAATACTGGGAGCGAAACAGCTCCGGCAGGCAGACGATCTGCGCGCCTTGCTTCGCCGCGTCGCGAATGCGCGCGATCGCCTTCGCCATGTTTGCAGCCGGATCCATCCCGCACTGCATCTGGACCAGGGCGACCTTTGTCATTCCGACAAGAGGCTGGGAACTACTTCACCGAATCGGCGGGCACGATCTTGATGCTCTCGACGTTCATCCGCTTTTCCGGCTTGTCGCCCGGGAGCGTCTTCGTTGTCGCGATCTTCTCCAGAACGTCGTCGCCTTTGATCAATTTGCCGAAAGCCGTGTATTGCCCGTCGAGAAATTTCGGCGCTCCGTGACAGATGAAAAACTGGCTGCCCGCCGAATTCGGATCCTGCGAGCGTGCCATAGAAAGCACGCCGCGCTCATGCGACTTCTTGCTAAACTCCGCATCGATCTTGTAACCGGGATCGCCGGTGCCCCAGCGGGCTTTCTTGCTTTCGTCTTTCGTGAGCGGATCGCCGCCCTGGATCATGAAGCCCTTGATCACGCGATGGAAAGCGGTGCCGTCATAGAACCCCGACTTCGCCAGCTTCTTGAAATTTTCGACTGTTTTCGGAGCCACATCGGGCCAGAACTCGGCCACCATTTCTCCTTCGCTGGTTTTGATCACGGCAACTTCTTTTGGTTCACTCATGGCGGCAGGTTCTTTCTTTTCTTCCTTTTTATCCTCGCTCCGCACCGGCGCGGCGACGAACGCCAGCCCCAGCACGCAACAAAGCAATGTCAGTTTCATCTTTGACCAGTGGCATGAAGCCAGAGAGCTGTCACGTGGCAATGTAGCAGGCGCTACTTCCCATGATATTCCTGCAGGGTCTTCACATGGAGCTTGCTCCGCTGCAGCGAACGGATCCCGTTCGCACTCGCCTGCGCGGCGCGCAGCGTCGTCATGATCGGGATCTTTTGGGCGAGCGACGCATTCCGGATCCTCACTTCATCTTCACGCGGGATTTTGCCGCTCGGCGAGTTGATGATGAAATCGATGTCCCGGTTGGTTACCAGGTCAAGCACGTTCGGCCGCCCTTCGCGAATCTTGTGAACCTTGGTGACGGGAACGCCCGCTGCGTGCAGCGCCGCCCATGTCCCGCTCGTGGCAATGATTTGAAAACCAAGCTCCACAAATTCCCGCGCCAGCGGAATCACGCCGGGCTTCTCGCTGTCTTTCACACTGATGAAAACGTTCCCGGATTTCGGCAGCGGCGGCGGCGCGGCCATCTGCGATTTCGCATAGGCGAGGCCGAGCTCGGCATCGATCCCCATCACTTCGCCGGTCGATTTCAT
>JALYIN010000281.1 GCA_030775765.1 Verrucomicrobiota bacterium | reverse complement strand
AATCCCAGGAGTCCCCGTCCTGATGTCGAAACATAATTGAGTGACCCGGCATGGGTGCACTCGGGTTCGGTTGTTTCAGCCCATCAGCCAGGGCCGCGGCCTTGCCCGGCGCGGCATGGGTGAAATGGACGTGATACACGTCCGTTCGCGCCGTGGCCGTAGAACTGGTCGCCGCCGGACTCGCCGTCGTGGTGGTGGTGGTCGTGGTAGACGCAGCCGGTGAGCTGGCTGTGGTGGCCGGTGATTTCGCGGACGCGGCCGGTGAAGTCTTTGCGGTGGCCGGCGAGGTTTTCGGCGCAGCCGGTGAGGTTTGCGCGAAGCTGTAACTTGCCGGGAGGGCGGCAAGGAGAGCCAACGCTAGGAGTCGATTGATGGGTTTCATTGAGACGGAGTCTTTCTATTTTTGCAGTTAAACGAAGCTCGTCCGGAATGCGGGACCCTGTCAGGTCGAGCGACATCGGCGCGACGCGCGCCGACAGTTTTTTGTTGAGGACGGAGTCTGCCGCGTAAGCTCCTGAAACGTCAATCCCTAATGATTGCCGCGCTGACCGTCTATTCGCCTCGGTCCCGCCTCAGCGTATTCTACCTTCCTCGCCGACCCATGACTGCTGATCTTCGAAGTCTGCTCCAACGCAACGATGCGATCCTCGCGCTCGCGCCGATGCAGGACGTCACGGACCTGCGTTTCATGCGCTTGATCAGCGGCTACGGCAATGCCGACGTTTACTTCACCGAATACTTCCGGGTCCTGCCCGAGTCGCGGCTCGATCCGCAGATCCTCGCCTCGATCACGCAAAACCCGACCGGCCGCCCGGTCATCGCGCAGATGATCGGGAACGACATCGCGGCTCTCGTCCGGACCGCGCGCGAGCTGCAACAGTATCCCGTCGCGGCGATCGATCTGAACCTCGGCTGCCCCGTGCCGATCGTGTATCGCAAATGCGCCGGCGGCGGTCTGCTTCGCGATCCCGACCGCATCGACCGCATCCTCGGCGCCTTGCGCGAAGCGATCACAATTCCGTTCACCGTGAAAACGCGCATCGGCTTCGATGACACCGCGGTCTTCAACGAACTTCTTCCCATCTTCGCGCGCCATTCGCTCGACCTGCTCACCGTCCACGCGCGCACCGTGAAAGAGATGTATCGCAGCGCCCCCCGTTACGACTTCATCGCGCGCGCCGTCGCCGCGATGCCGTGCCCGGTGCTGGCGAACGGCAACATCTATTCCGCCGACAAGGCTGGCGCAGTCCTTGCCCTCACCGGCGCGCGCGGGCTCATGGTTGGCCGCGGCGTCATTCGGAATCCCTGGCTCTTTCGCCAGATTCGCGAGCAGCGTTCCGGCACGCGGGTCTTTTGCCCGACCGGCCGAGACGTGCTCGGGTACGTGCACGCGCTTTACGAAGCCGTCAGCACGCCCGGCATCCGGGAGTCAGCCCAGATCAACAACATGAAGAAGTATATGAACTTCATCGGCCTCGGGGTGGAACCAACGGGCGAGTTCCTTCACTCAGTTCGCCGCGCGATCAACCGCGCCGAATTCTTCGCGCTCTGCCGCCAGTTCCTCGATCACGACGACCCGATGCCGCTCGAGCCGTTCGCGATCGCGTTGAAAACCACCGACGTCATGGCCGGCGCGATGCGCTAACCTGACGGCAAGGCCGGGATTGGAACTGGTCCCGTTTTCAGCGTTGGCGAATAGCTTCCCAGCCGGCAGACTCTTCTCGAATCATGGATGTAGTTCCCAGGCGTCGATGGATTACGGTTCTTCTGGACCGGCTGGTCGAGCTCATCATCGTCTTTGTCGGCGTTTACGCGGCGTTCATGCTTAACGCGCATCAGATTCGCGAGCAACAACAGCAACGCCGCGCCCAGATTCTCGCCTACCTGCAAAAAGGCGCGGACCTGGGCGCGGCCAAGCTCAACGCGGTGATCGCCACTTATGACAAGGGCATAGCTGATTTCTCCCAAAAGCTCGCAAACGGCGAGATGCCTCAGGTCGCGCCGATCGCCTGGGCGAGCAGCTTCAATCCGAACGAAAGCGCCTGGCTTCTACAGGCAGGCGGGCTGGAGTTGCTCGACATCGAAACGATCGGGCGGATGAAAGATCTCGATTCCGCCGCCGGCACCGGCCTCAGCACCATGGCGCATTATCAACAACTCAGCGATCAGCTGATCGTGCCCCATCTCGGTGAAGGCAACGCCTACTTTTACGATCCCGCAACCCGCCAGCTTCGCCCTCTCTACGACCGTTATCCCGAGATGTTGCAGGAAGGTTCGCGTGTCCTGCACGACATGGCCGCGAAGACCGAAGCTCTCGCCGCCCAGCTTCGCGCCGAACGTCAAAAACGCCGCTGACGAGAGTCGCGCTTCTCCACTAATTTCGATCGTCTATTCTCCATCCTCGCTTTCAAGGCTTCTTCGAATAACCGACGATGTCCATGAACAAGACATGCGCGATCTCCAGTTGAGAAAAGTTTTCCGATGCCATGTCGAGCTCGCGAGGGTAGAGGAAACGCGGTTCAGGGGCAAAGGCTGAAAGCGGTCGCTCCGCAAACCAGTGTTCCGTTTCGTTTTCGCTGTAACCAAAGGCGCCGCTACGCTGTCTTAGCGTCATGGATCCGTCCCTGCGTCCGTCTGCTCTGCACGTGTCAGGCCTCAAGCGCTTCGCCGGGTTTCTCCTCGCTGCTTGCATGCTCGTGATGCTCATTGCGATCTCGCATCATCCCGTCGCCCCGCGCCGGCGCGGGCTCGAAGCGTTGGAAGCCATTGTCGCTCTCGGTCCCACCGATCGAATGGTTCACGGCCTTCTCGTTCTCATCATTTTCGCGATGATCTTTGCGTTCACGGTTTACACACTCGGCCGCGTGCGCCTGCCTCTCTCCACAACTGCGTGGGTCGCATTCTTCGCCGGCAACCTGAGCGTGATCGGCGCCGCGCTGACCGACGGTTTCTTCGTTCCCGGCTTCGCCGAGTCCTACCTGCGTAACGCGCCGGCCGATGCCGCGCCCGGCCTCGCGATCCTGAACGCTGCGGCGGTCGCCATTCAGGTCCTGACCAGGTTCGGCTTTCTCGCCATCAGCGCCGCGGTGTTACTCTGGTCGATCGATCTGATTCTCGAACGCGGTCAATCCCGTCTCATCGGCGTGCTCGGCGTCATCGCATCGGTCACAGTCGTTGCCATGCTTTTTTTTGGCGGCACGATCAACGTGCATTCCCTGATGGCCATCGTCGGTCTGCAAGCCCTCTGGTATCTGGCCATCGCTTACTGGATGATCTCCGCTCCGCCGGTCGCAGATCCGGATCTCTAGCCGCGGTCCCGCAACCGCGGGATCGCCGCGTCTCAGTGCCAAGCTTCGCCTCCATTCTCGTCACCTGTCACTCCGTAAAGGAGCGTGGCTCCCACGGAGCTTTACGCTCGTCACCTGTCACTTCCTCTTTTATTCACCGTTATGGCATTCTCATCCGACCAACTCTCCGCCGAGCCGCGGGTGCGCGTGGAATCCGTGGATGTGTTGCGCGGGCTCGTGATGGTGATCATGGCCCTCGATCACACCCGCGAATTCTTTTCCAACTACGGCGCGAACCCCCTGGATGCCGAGCGTGCGTCCGGGATCATGTTTTTCACGCGCTGGATCACGCACCTCTGCGCGCCGACGTTTGTTTTTCTTGCGGGCACTTCGATTTATCTGCAGTCGCTCCGCAAGCCGCGTCCGCAGCTGGCGCGTTTCCTCGCCACTCGCGGCCTCTGGCTCATGGTGGCGGAGCTGGTGGTCGTTAGCTCGATG
>JALYIN010000280.1 GCA_030775765.1 Verrucomicrobiota bacterium | reverse complement strand
GTCTTTACAAGACGGAACGCATCATCACTTCACCGCAGGATGCGAAGATCGGCATCGCCGGCGGCCGGCGCGTCCTTAACATGTGCGCCAATAATTATCTCGGCCTCGCCGATCATCCAGCGCTCATCGCCGCCGCGAAAGAAGCGCTCGACACCCACGGCTTCGGCATGGCCTCGGTCCGATTCATATGCGGTACCCAGGACATCCACAAAGATCTCGAAGATGAACTGTCCCGGTTCCTCGGCACGGAGGATACCATTCTTTATCCCTCCGCGTTCGACGCCAACGGGGGCCTGTTCGAGACGCTGCTCGGTCCCGAGGACGCCGTCGTTTCCGACGAACTGAACCACGCTTCGATCATCGATGGCGTGCGCCTCTGCAAGGCGCAGCGTCACCGCTACAAGCACAACGACATGGCCGACCTCGAAGCAAAGCTCATTGAGACGAAGGGCGCCCGGCTGCGCCTTATCGCGACCGACGGCTGTTTCTCGATGGACGGCACGATCGCCGACCTCGGCGCGATTTGTGAGCTGGCGGAAAAACATCAGGCGCTCACCATGATCGACGACGCGCACGCCACCGGCTTCCTCGGGAGGAACGGGCGCGGCACGCACGAATATCGCGGCGTTCTCGGCCGGATCGATATCATCACCGGCACGCTCGGCAAGGCCCTCGGAGGCGCGAGCGGCGGGTTCACCAGCGCGCGCAAGCGCATCGTTGAATTGCTGCGGCAACGATCGCGTCCCTATCTTTTCTCCAACAGTGTGGCGCCCTCGATCGTCGCGGCGACCATCAAAGCCATCCATCTCTTGAGTGAATCAACCGAACTGCGTGACAAGCTCGAGGAGAATACGAATTACTTCCGATCCGCCTTGATTGAGCGTGGCCTAACGATTAAGCCGGGCACCCATCCGATTGTCCCTATTATGCTCGGGGACGCCGCCCTCTCGCAGAAATTCGCCGCGCGCATGCTGGAAAAGGGCGTCTATGTCATCGGCTTTTTCTATCCCGTCGTGCCCCACGGCACGGCCCGCGTTCGCACCCAGGTTTCCGCCGCTCATTCGCGGGAAGACCTGGAATTCGCCGTCAATGCCTTCGCCGAAACGAACGCGGAGCTGGCGCAATGACTCCGACCTGTCGCGGCAGCCGTGTCGGCTGCAGAGCTCGGTTCAGCGGGCGACACGCCCGCCACTACAGGAAGAAGTGGAACATCCTACCGGTGCAGCGCGATGCTGGAGCCGACCCAGGTCTTCTCCTTGTTGAAGTCGACACCCATCATCTTTCCCTGACTCATCCGGACGAGGTTGTTCACCAGCACTGGCTTTCGATCGCCTTCCGGCCAGACGAACATCATCCGGATCTCAGCCTTCGACTTGGGACCGTCCGGCGTGGGAACGAATTCCGCATACTGAACTTTCCTTTGCAGGATCCATTCACGCGGCTTTTCTATCGCCGATAGTTTTTTGCGCGTCGGTTCCATGTCCACGCCGAGTCCGGCAAACGAGTAGAGCGGTTTCAGGACGTAATCGTCGCTGTTTTCAGCGGCCGGGAATTCGTCGGCAAAATACGCGGGCGAGGTGTGCGCGGTTTTCAAGAACGGCAGCGAATGTTTGCTGATCCGGAAATACCAATTCGGGTGGCCGACCCAGATGACATCGAGATCGTCCTGGAATCGAAACGCCGGAGCGAGGTCCGGGCGGCGAATCAGCTCGTCGAAGATGACGCGATTGTAGATCCGCTCGATCCGGACCTCGCGTCCATCGCGTTCGTAGCAAAGCTCGCGGCCGTTTTTCTTCACCTTCGTCAGGCAAACCGAATGGATGCCGAGGATCGTCTCCGTCGCCGCAAAATCGATTCGGGTTTTCTGCTTTTCCGGCTCAATCTCCAGGAGGACAACATTCTCCGGTTTCGCGTCCGCCAGGATCGTCCGGCGCAGGATCTCGACATAAGCGTCGTCTTTAATTCCGCCGAACGACGAGGTCCAATTGCGCGGGATCGCCGGATACGCATTGCGCAGGCAGTGCAGAATCAGAAATTGAAATCCGAACAGGCTCGGAAACGCCTGGAGCTCGATCAGGCGCGGAACGAGGCGCCCGCCATCTGTGCAAATGCCGAAATCGACCACAATGAAATTCGGATGCGCCGATTCCCGCGGCACTTCCAGGCCGGATGGTATCGCCGTCGCGGAATGCCGCGCGAATTCCGGCGTCTGGGTGAGGGCGACAATTCCTTCTGCGGCCGCCACGACTTCATTCGTGAACTCTTCCGTTAAAAAGATCGGCGTTTCCGAACACCGGAAATCCGCCGGCCATTTCTCGGTCTCGTTTACGCAACGCAGCAGTGCGCCGTATTTCTCCGCGGTGAAGTCTTCGTTAAACCGCGCTCGTAATTTCGCATCCATCCAAGGGAGGGACGGCTTTCCGAGCCGCCCGATTTTATCGGCAGTTCGTCACACCAAAAACTTCCCGCGCTCCATCACCTTCTCGTCATCGAACCAGATGTCGAAGTCGCGCCCGACGCAATCAATGTGGGTCTTTGACACCCACGTCGCGCCGGTGTGTTCGGCATAGGGGTGACCAAACGCGATGTGGATGCCGGGGATTTTTTCGTCCTGCAAAATGTTTCCAATCACGTGGGTGCACGCGGTGTTTGTCCCGAGGGCGAATTCTCCGACTCGATTGCTGTTTTCGTCCGTGCTCGTGTAGGCGCTAAATTCTTCCAACAGCCGCTTATCGTCGCAGCTCAGGTTGCGAATGCGATTGTCCTTCACTTCGATGGTGAGCGGTGTCGCCTGCAAGTCGCCGTACTTCTGGCAAAGGTAATCGCCCACCACGCCATCCACGACGAACACGCCGTTCGAATTCATCGGCGAGGTAAAAATCTCGCCACCGGGCAGGTTGCCCCATTTATCCGGCGTGATGATGCCACTGGTCTTGAGCCACTTCAGCGCCGGCGAAAACTCACCCTCGAAATCGGTCCCGGCCTGCGTCTGGCACTTGATCCGTTGCGTGGCCCGCGCCCGCTCGACGAGGCGCTGGCTGAGGGCATCGATCGCGCGAAAATCGGCGCGCATTCCCTCTAGCATGATCTGGCGCGTGATGTTGACCATGTGACCGTGGCGAATCCGCTTCTTGTTCACGACGTCGCTCATCTGCATGCGGGAACGCAGCTCGCCGCGCTGGACGCGCGCGCAAAAAATACTGACCTGTGATTGCGCGAGATCTTCGAGAATGATCGCCGGCATGTCGGTCAACGGGCGGTCCGCGTGCTCTTCCAAAACGAAAACAGAATGCGCCGCTCCGACTTCTTCCACTTCACATTGCAGCGCCGCCGCGATGTCCCGGGTAAATTCATCAGTGATGATCGTGATCCGCTCGTCCGGCTTCAGCCGCAGACAATCCCGGATTGCATTGCGCGCTCCCGGCTGAAGTTCGGGATCAATGGTTACGGTATGAGCGCGATCAGGCATGGCGTGGAAAAAGAGCGGTCAGCATTACGCGAAAAAGGAGAGTCGGCAATCCATCATCGCCCGCATAAATCGCCCTGGGCTGGAGCGCCGGAAGCGCTTTCCGGCCCGGTAACTTGCAAGCCTTCGTAAGTCTCAGCGACGATCTGGTCGACGACGGCTTTCATGTCGTTTGTGCGATGGAAAACTTCGAGCTGCCGGTCGGCGCCGGTGCCTTCGCGCATGATCCGTTCGATGTGGGCCATCTCGCGCCGGCTGCCGAGCTCATCGACTTCCGTCGAAACGAATTCCATCAGCTCATTGAGCAAACTGCGCGTTTCGACTTCCGTTTCACGTCCGAAATCAATCAACTTTCCCTCGATCCCGTAACGCGAGGCGCGCCAGCGATTTTCATCCAGCAGCCGGCGGCGATAAACCCGGAAGGTTGTGTTATGCCGGAGCAATTTGTAGAGCTTCGCGATCACGGCCTGGATGAGCGCGGCTATCGCGAGGGTATCGTCCACCCGCGATTGCGCATCGCAGACGCGAAATTCCAGCGTGTCAAAGAACGGATGGAGCCGGATGTCCCACCAGATTTTTTTGGGGTTATCGATGCAACCGGTTTTGACCAACAGCTTGCAGAAATCTTCGTACTCGGAGAGTGATTCGAAGGCATCGGGGATGCCGGTGCGGGGAAAGCGTTCGAACACTTTCAGGCGATAACCTTTCAGCCCCGTATCCTGTCCGCCCCAAAACGGCGAGTTCACCGAAAGAGCGTAGAGGTGCGGCAAAAAATAGCGCGCCTGGTTCATGACATGGATGGCCGATTCGCGGTTGGGAATTCCGACGTGGACGTGGAGGCCGAAGATCAGGTTCGCGCGGGCGAGCCGCTGCATGTCCTTCACGATTTCCTTGTAGCGCTCGCCTTCGGTGATGAGCTGGTCGCGCCAATTTGAAAACGGATGAGTGCCCGCGGAGGCGATCCGAAGGTTCGCCCTGCCGGCGAGAGAAGCGAGTTTGCTGCGCAGCGCGACGACGTGCTCGCGCGCGTTCGTGATCGAGGAACAAATCTCCGTGCCTAGCTCGACGACCGATTGGTGCATCTCGGGCTTGATCTGCTCTTTGAGAAGGACCTTGCCGCCCTCGAGGATTTCCTGGATGTGCGACCGCAGTTCGCGCGTCTCGGGATCCACGATCGCGAACTCTTCCTCGATGCCGAGGGTGAAGGTGTGGTTCGTGGCGGGCATTCTCTCAACAACAAGCGTCAACGCGCGCCCCCGCGCAAGTTACTCCTGCCCTACGCCAGGTCGCCTAACGCTCGCTTCATTACCGCTGCCTGGAGGAACTTGCCCCAGCTCAAATTGTCGCGGTCCGGCTGGTGTTCCTTCGCCTTCCGAATCGCCATGTCGGAAACGGCGTCGACGACCCATTCGAAATTCGCCTGGCCGACACTCGCGACCTCGGCGTCCGGCGCGGGATTGCAAAAGTCGATCGCGAGCGGAACGCCATCGCGGATGGCGAACTCAACGGTGTTCAGGTCGTAGCCGAGATACTGGTTCAGCGTCAGCACGCCTTGTTCGACCTTTTGGAGAATCGCGGGCGGCGCCTGCCATTCCGTCTGGTAACGCAGATGATACGGATGCCGCGGCTCGTAGGGCATGATCCGGACGTTGCGCTGGTCGATCGAGTAGCAGCGGAAGTACATGTCGAACTTCACTTCCTCCTGCAACATCATGACGAGCTGGCCGGTTTCGCCGTAGGCCCGGAAAAACTCCTCGGGATTGTGCAGCCGGTAGACGTTCTTCCAGCCGCCGCCGGCGAACGGTTTGAAGAACGCCGGCCAGCCGACGTAATCGAAAATGCCTTCCCAATCGAGCGGGTAGGCGAGGTTGCGGAAGGAATTGTCGCTGGTGTCCGGCGGCAATTGATGGGACGGCAGCAGCACCGTCTTAGGCACGGCCACGCCAATCTTCGTCGCCAGGGCGTTATTGAAAAACTTCTCGTCGGCGCTCCACCAGAACGGATTGTTCACGACCGCGGTGCCGGTGAGCGCCGCGTTTTTCAGCCATGCCCGATAAAACGGTACGTCCTGCGAGATGCGATCGATCACGACGTCGTAACCGCACGGCTCGCCCTGGATGACTTTGTCCATCTTGACAAAGTCCGCCATGATCTCTTTGCCGCCCGTTTTCTGGTTCACCCGCTCGACAAATGCCGGCGGAAAACTGCCTTCCTGTCCGAAGAGGATGCCGATTTTTTTCATAGTATTACTCCAATATTGTCATTCTGAGCAGAGGCGAAGCCGGAGTCGAAGAATCTCTGGCTTCGCCTTCCTCGCTGACGCGCACGGAAATTAGAGGTCCCTCGATTTCGCTCGCGATAACAAAAAAAACAAACGGCTAACGAGTCTTCGACAAATAACGCGGCAGCATATCGCGCCAGTAATTCCAATCGTGGCCGCGCCAGCTGCCGTCATCGAGCCAATGCTGACGCCTTTCAAGTTCAGGATTCCGGCAAGCGCTACGAATGACGCCCGTTCCGGGAAGCTCTTCAGTTTCGAGCTGCGGGCGAAACCTTTTTCCTAAAGCGCGACCGGCTCAAGGCGACAGAAAGAGAATTCTCGACAAGTCCGAAATGTCACGCGATGCGTTTCGCTTTCATGCCGCCGACCACACTGACCGGAAACATCCAGGAACACCGCGCCTTCCCGTCGAAGATATTAAAAAATCGCCGTGACGTTCTCGTTTATCTCCCGCCCGGTTACCCCCGGTTTTCGACGCGACATTACCCGGTCCTC
>JALYIN010000279.1 GCA_030775765.1 Verrucomicrobiota bacterium | reverse complement strand
TACCGGGGCCGCGTGACGGTGCCGGTGCTTTGGGATACGAAAACAAAACGGATCGTGAGCAATTCCGACGACGACCTGCTGCGTATGCTCAACAGTGAGTTCGCCGATTTTGCCACAAACGATTACGATTTTTTCCCGCCCAATCTGCAGGACGAAATCGAAGCGCTCAACAAGACGGTCTACGAACGCGTGAACAATGGCGTTTACCTTGCCGGATTCGCGACTCGCCAGAAAGTTTATGAACGCGAGGCGAAACGCTTATTCGAGACGCTGGACGAACTGGATGCGCGGCTCGCGACCGGCCGTTACCTGTTCGGCGACCGCATGACCGAATCTGACTGGCGATTGTTCCCCACCCTAGTCCGTTTCGACGCGGTCTATCACAGTCACTTCAAATGCAATCTGCGCCGGATCGTCGACTACCAGAATCTCTGGCCCTACCTGCGCGATCTTTACCAGTACGATGGTGTTGCCGAGACCGTGAATTTCGATCACATCAAGCGCCATTACTACATGACACATGACGAAATTAACCCGACGCGGATCGTGCCGATCGGGCCAGCGTTGGACCTGAGCGCGCCGCACCGCCGGGAACGGCTGGCGGCGACGAAGGTTTAACCCTTGGCGTACACGCCGATCAACGGGCGGCGCGAAGGGGTCTTCGAACGGAAATCGCTCACGAACCCGTTCTTCGTCCGAATCTCAACGTGGCCCGCCGCTCCGCGGGCGCTGTAGACCAGCACGGAGCCGAGCGGTGCCGCAAAAGGGTCGCGAACGGAGAGCTTTTTGAAACCGTAGTCTCGGACCAACTCGTCCGCCGCCTGCTTGGCGAGTGCGGTCTTGGGCCGGGAATCGATGGCGCCTGAAGCCAGGAGTGCATCCTTGACGTAATGCCAGCAACGCGAGTTCGAATGCGCATGGGAGCGTTCCTGCGCGATCGTTGCGGCCTGCATTAGTTTCGGGTTCACGCGCGGGTCGATCCGAGCCGCCGGATAGACCAGCTTTTTCTTCTGGTACTCATCGACGATAGGGGCCGAGACCGTCTTGCCGTTGCGGTCTTTAAAGACGAACTGCGGTTTGAAATCGAGGGTTTCGGTCTTCGCGGCGGAGGCAGAAACAGCGACGGCGCAGGCGGAAACAACAGCAAGCAGGAGAGTAATTTTTCGCACGGAAGCGCCCTCTATGCTCTCGATCGGGGCCTCGCGCAAACGATTTCTTACGATTTTCTTCATAAAAAGAATTTCCGTTGAAAAGGAGGTTCCTCCTTATTCAAGCAGGTTGCGATCCGGCGATCGTTGAAAAGGTTGCGGAACCGAGGAATTATCCGGATGCAGAATCGCCGGGAACGTTCGTGGCGCGGGCTGACTCAGGCCCCTGTCCTCGCGTTGCCACTGCTGCTAGTCGCCTGCGCCGCACCCCCTTCTTCCCTTCCTTCACCCCGGTCAGGTGAGCCGGCCAGAACGGTTTACGTTGTCCACCACGGAACGCTTCACACCGGATTGACCCTCAGGCGAGCTGATATTCCACGCTGCAGTTGGCCAGCGAGCCGCGATTATGCCCGAAGCAATTACATCGAGGTCGGCTGGGGCGACGATGATGGCTACCGCAAGCCGTTGACCTCGGGCAGCGCGACGATGGCGCTGGCGGGCTCGAAACGCACTGTTCTGCTGGCCGACGGGTTCAGCCAGGCGATCCGCGCCAAATACAACGATCCAAAGGTTACCGTGCTCGCGGTGGACTTGTCTGAGGCCGGGTTCGCCCGGCTCTGCGACCACATTCAGCAGACCTACGCGCTCAATGAACAGGGACAGCAGATTCGGCTAGGCGCTGGCTGGTACCGCGCTCGCGGCACTTACTCCGCATTCAATACCTGCAACACCTGGGTCGCGTCCGGATTGCGGAAGGCCGGTTGCCCTATCACGCCAACGCTCTGCCTTCTGCCGGGGCAATTGCTGGGGCGCGTTCGCCCTTTCGCCCGCGTCATTTCGAGCTCTCGCTAAGGCCTAACAGACAAATCTCGGCCTCGACGACGTTCTCCTATTGACAGTCTATAGGAGCACGGTCACACTGCTCCTACAGATTATCTATATGAGCAACCGGGACGAATTCACGGCCGATCTCCTCCAGGGCACGCTCGACCTCCTGGTCCTCAAAGCGCTCGCGGCCCAGCCGCTCCACGGGCTCGGGGTTTCCACCCGCATCAACCAGATCACCAAAGGCACGTTCGACGTGAAGCCGGGCTCGCTCTTCCCCGCCCTCCACCGAATGGAGGAAGCCGGCTGGCTTAAAGCCGAGTGGGGCGAGTCGGAGAACAATCGGCGCGCGAAATTCTACAGCCTGACCAAAGCGGGCCGCCGCCAGCTCGAGACCGAAACCGAAGATTGGCAGCGCATCTCGCTCGCCATCGGCAGCGCCCTCCGCGCCACCTGAACTCAAACATGAGCCTGTTTTCCAAGGGCGAGAGCTCCCTGCGGAACACCATCCGGAAAGACCAGACGGACCGCGATCTGAACGAGGCCCTCGGGACCGGGGCGAACAGCGCCATCTTCCCGCGATCTACTGGCCGCCTCTCGTCTGTCGGCATTTACGGCGTGATGAATTATTCCGCCACCCAGCGCACCCAGGAGATCGGAATCCGGCTGGCTCTAGGCGCGAAGTCTGGCGACATCCTGCGGCTCATCGTCGGCCATGGAATGAAGCTGACGCTGGCCGGCATCGTCATCGGCGTTATCGCTTCGCTCGCGCTCACACGCGTGATGGCGAACCGGCTCTTCGGTGTTACCGCCGCCGATCTGCCGACATTCCACGCTGTCTCCGCCCTTCTCACCACCGTCGCGCTCGTAGCCAATTACATCCC
>JALYIN010000278.1 GCA_030775765.1 Verrucomicrobiota bacterium | reverse complement strand
ACTCAGGAATCCACCTGCTATTGGGAAGGAACTTGCGAGCCTGTTCGAAGTAATGCACCGCCGTGTCGTAATCTTTCAGGCACGCGTAATGGTAAAACCCCTTCGCCAGGAGGGCCTCTCCCAGATTGGGCTGAAGAGTGAGCGCGTTTTCCGCGGCTTGCCGTGCCTCTTCCCGCAGAGCGGCCGTCGGCGGCAGACTCTGGGTGAGATAATTTCGGGCATCGACGGTGGAAAGCAGCGCCCAGGCGAGCGCGAATTTCGGGTCCAACCGGACCGCTTCTTTAAGATGTTTCTGCGCGCCAAGCGCGTTCACGCTCGTGGAGACACTTTTCAAAGTGAAGGCGAGTCCTCGCAGGTATTCATCGTAAGCCTCCGGGTTCTCCGTTGGTTTGGCCTCGATGATCTTTTCTTCGCGGCCGGTCAGCTTCACTCGCAATTGATCGGCGATGGCTTTAGCGACTTCGCTCTCGACCGAAAAAACGTCGGTCAATTTGCGATCGAACGTCTCCGCCCAGAGATGGGAATCGTTGGCCGCTTTGATCAGCTGCACGTTCACCCGGACGGCGTCGCCGCTTTTCTGGACACTCCCTTCCAGGATATGCGCCACCCCAAGTTCCCGCGCGATGTCGGACAAATTTTCCGGCGCGCTCTTGTAACGCTGCGTCGAAGTCCGCGAGATAACTTTCAAGCCGGCGATCTTGGATAACCGGGTCAGGATTTCATCCTGGATGCTTTCGGTGAAGTAGGCGTTGGCTTTTTCTTCACTCCGGTTTTCGAAGGGAAGCACCGCAACGCTTTTTTCCGGAACGCCCGTCTCCACCGGGTTGCTTACGCGGAAATGCTGGAAAACCATCACGGCGATCACCGCCAGCAGCACGCCGATGATCACGAAATCGAGGGTCCGCCCCGTTCGGCGGACCATCGATTTTCCGGGCGTAATGTCCTCGGTGTGTCTGATGCCTTCGGGCGTTATCTCGTAAGCCCAGGCGAGGACGAGGGCGACCGGGAAACCCAGAGCCAGGGCTAGAATGACCAACCGAGCCCCCCAGTTCGGAATTTCGAAAACGGGAAAAATCTGCGTGGTAATCTGAATGAGCAGCCAGCTCACCACTCCATAGGCGACGGCGACCCTGTAAACGTTCCGTCGCTGTAACTCCGCGAAAAATTTCTTTGGATTCACTACGTTTTTCCGCGAGGGACGAAATTGTCCTATCAGTGGCTCGACGAGCTTACGAGTGAAATCAATGTGCCGCTGCCGAAGCGGGAATCACTCGGAACGCCTGAGTCCTATTTCACCCCGCTCGCAAAAACCGTCTGGAAATGCGGACTCTGTTTTTCGCGCGAGACGACGGTGACCTCGATCTGCTTGAATCCGGCGGCTTCGAGGAACTGATGGAGCTGCACTTCGCTGAAGCCAAGCCAGTGATCCGCGTAAAGTTCGCGGGCGCGCTCGAAACGGTGGCTGAGCAAATCGAGGATCACGATGCGACCCCCCGTTCGCAGGATGCGGTGGGCGCTGGCGATCGCGCGTTCGGGATGGATAGCGTGATGCAAGGCCTGGCTGAGGATCGCGAGATCGACCGCGCCCTTGGCGATGGGCGGATCTTCGATGTCGCCCAAACGGTACTCGAGATTAGCGAAACCGTGCTTCCTCGCGAGTTGCGCGCCGAACTCCACCATCTTCGGCGCGTTATCGATCGCAATGACTTTGCGCGCCGTCTTGGCGAGGAGTTGTGAGAGCGTGCCTTCGCCCGCGCCGAGATCAGCGACGGTCAGGGCCGGTAACAACGAGATCAAGGTGTGGGCCAACGCCTGCCAGGAACGCCCCGGCACATAACTGCGACCGAATTTTCCCGCCAGTTCGTCGAAATATTCGCGGGCCTTGTCGCGGCGTTTGCGTAGCGCCAGCTGAAGCGCGGTGCGATCGCGCGCCGTTTCCGGCATTTCCCGCGCGAGGGCGCGGATCAGCTCGCTCACTTTGAGGCGGGCGGCGTTGCGCTCCTGTTTCGCAGTGAGGCCGTAGTAAACATTCTTGCCCGAGCGCCGGTCGTCCACGACGCCGGCGCGTTTCAATTGCGCGAGATGACTCGAGATCCGCGACTGTCCCATGCCAAGAATCTTCTGCAGTTCGGCAACGGAAAGCTCGTCCTCTTCGAGCAAAAGGAGGAGCCGGAGCCGCGTGGGATCGGCGAGGAGCTTGAGAAAATTAATGGTTGACGCCATTTTGTAGCTCAACGATATATCGACGTATCATGATTGGTCAATATGTTGGCTGATCATTTGCTTCCTTGGCTTCATCGAAATCCTCAGCTTTTAACCGTATTCCATGCTTCGACGTTTCATTTTTGCTTCCGAATCCGTAGGCGAAGGCCACCCGGATAAAGTCTGCGACACCATCTCCGACGCGGTCCTCGACGCCTGTTTGACGGTCGACAAAAAAAGCCGGGTCGCCTGCGAAACCTACGCGAAGAGTAATGTCGTGGTGGTGGGCGGCGAGATTACGACCAAGGCGAGTCTCGATTACGTCCAGATCGTGCGCGATGCCGTGCGCGAGATCGGTTATGTAAACGACGACGACGTTTTCCATGCCGATCGCCTGTTCGTTCAGAACATCATCACCTGCCAGTCGGCCGACATCTCGCAGGGCGTGGACGCGAAGAAGGCGAAGGGAAAAAAAGGCACCGAACAGGGCGCGGGCGACCAGGGACTGATGTTCGGTTTCGCCTGCGATGACACGCCCGAATTAATGCCGGCGCCGATCATGTTCGCGCATCGGCTTGGCCGCGAACTCACGCGAATTCGCAAGAGCGGCAAAGCCGATTGGCTTCGGCCTGACGCGAAGTCGCAGGTTTCCGTGATCTACGAGAACGGAAAACCGGTTGGCATTTCGAACGTCGTTATCTCCACTCAGCACACCGAGGAAGTTAGTCACAAGGAAATCGAGAAGTTTTGCATTGAAAAAATTATTCGGAAGGTGCTTCCGAAATCGATGGTCAATGGCACAACCCAGTTTCTCATCAACCCAACGGGACGCTTTGTTATTGGCGGTCCGCAGGGGGACACGGGCCTGACCGGCCGCAAGATCATCGTCGATAGCTACGGCGGCTGGGGCCGGCACGGCGGCGGCGCGTTTTCAGGAAAAGACCCGAGCAAAGTCGATCGCAGCGCCGCTTACATGGGCCGCTGGGTCGCCAAGAACGTGGTCGCTGCTGGACTCGCTACGCGTTGCGAAATTCAGTTCGCCTACGCCATCGGTTATCCCGACCCGGTGAGCATGAACATCAACACCTTCGGTACGAACACCGTGGCGGAAGAATCGATCGAGCACGCAGTTAACCGCACGTTCTCGTTTAAGCCCGCCGACATCATCCAGCAGCTTGACTTGCTGCGCCCGATTTACACCAAAACCACAAACTACGGCCACTTCGGCAAAGACGATCCTGATATTACGTGGGAAAAAACAGACAAAGCCGCCGCGTTAAAAAAAGCCGCGAAGTAAGGAACCAATCTATGAGCACGCAAACCACCACCCAAACTAAGACAAACGACTACAAAGTTCGCGACATCACTCTGGCAGATTGGGGCCGTAAAGAGATCGACATCGCGGAAAAGGAAATGCCCGGCCTGATGGCAATCCGCGAGAAGTACGCACCGGGGAAGCCGCTCGCCGGCGTCCGCGTGACGGGTTCGTTGCACATGACGATCCAGACGGCGGTGCTCATCGAAACCTTGGTCGCTCTCGGCGCTCAAGTGCGC
>JALYIN010000277.1 GCA_030775765.1 Verrucomicrobiota bacterium | reverse complement strand
GCTCGAGACTTCGCGGTGCTCCGTTACGGCTTTCAATTTCGCAAGACCGATGTCGTTGAGCGAATGTTCCGCGATCCCATCGACGCCGTGATCGCCCGAACGAAAGCGCAGGTCGAAGGCGAACAGGAACCGTTGAGCGCGGTCATCCAGGGCGTGGACGACGCATGGGAAGTTTGTCTACTGAAGTTCACCATCGACCTGATCGAACGCTCGAGCGGCGGCAACATGGGCGATTTCCGCCGCCGCGGATTGGTCTGAACGTCACGTCCTTTTGTAACGCCGCATCAGCTTGAAAAAGCGGAGCGTGTCGCGGACCGGGTGGATGCTGCTGACTTCGTCCGAGTAAACGGTGCTGATGGGGACCGACGCGATGCGGCAGCCAGCGCGGCTGGCGAGAATGAGCATTTCGGTTTCGTAGTCGAAACGCTCGGTGCCGCCTAACAAACTCGGGATGATGCTGCGATGCACCATGCGAAAGCCGCATTGCGTGTCGGGAATATCCTGGCCGCAAGCCCGGCTGATCTTCCGGCTCATGTACCGATTAACTATTTTGCGCACGAGCGGCATCTCGCGCACGTCGTTCATGCGGGTGCCGATGAGAAGTTCGCCGATCCCGGACGCTGCGGCGGCGAGGAAGCGCTCGATCTCTTCGGGCAAATGCTGGCCGTCGCCATCGAGGATCACCACGTAGTTAACGCCGCGCTCGAGCCAGTAACGAAAGCCGCTCTTGATGGATTCTCCCTTTCCGCGGTTCTGTTCGTGAACAATCACGGCGACACCCGCGTTTCGAGCCTGTTCCGCTGTCCGATCCGCCGAACCGTCATCGACCACCACGACATGGGCGAGCTGGAGGAGCGTTCGCCTCGCCACGTCGCTGATATGTTTCTCTTCCAAGTACGCGGGGATGACGGCCGCGACGGTCTGACGATCAGCCGTAGTCGCGCTCGGAACCTCCGCCATTGTCAGCGGACGACCGGATGGAAATCGGCCGCGTGATACGAGCTGCGGACGAGGGGACCCGAAGCGACGTGGGCGAACCCTTTCGCGCGCGCGATCTCGCCATAGGCCTCGAAGCGTTCCGGCGAAACAAATTCCACGACCGGCAAATGGCGCGCGCTCGGGCGCAGGTACTGGCCCATCGTCAGGACCTGGCAACCGACTTCGCGCAGATCGTCCATGACTTGGAAAAGTTCCGGCTCCTTTTCGCCCAGGCCGAGCATGACGCCGCTTTTCGTTACAATCTTTGGCGCGAGCTCCTTCGCCTGGCGCAACACATCCAGCGACGTGCGATATTTCGCGCGCGACCGCACCAGCGGCGTCAGCCGTTCCACCGTTTCCATGTTGTGATTGAAAATCTCGGGCGCCGCGTCGACCACGATCTGGATGCACCACGCCTGGGCGTGAAAATCGGGTACCAGCACTTCGATGATCACCGACGGATCCATCTCGCGGATCGCTTCAATCGTCCGCGCGAAATGGTTCGCGCCGCCGTCTTTCAAGTCGTCCCGCGCGACAGCGGTGACGACGACATGTTGCAAACCCATTCGGCGAACGGCCTCAGCGACCCGTTGCGGTTCGTCTTCTTCCAAGGCAAACGGCTTCGCGGTCGTGACTGCGCAAAAACCGCAGGCTCGCGTGCAGCGTTCGCCGGCGATCATCATCGTCGCGGTCCCCTGGCTCCAGCATTCCCAGCGGTTCGGGCACTGCGCGCTCTCGCAAACCGTGTGCAGCCGCAGATCGGAAATGAGCGCCTTGGTCGAAAAGAAAACCGGGTTCGAAGGCAAACGGACTTTGATCCAGGGCGGTTTTTCCGCCTGGTGCAACGCCGGATCGATTTTCACGCACGCCATCAGGGAAGAAAGAGTGACATGTGACGAGTGACAAGTGACAAGTTAGGGAGAGCGCTGCCTGCGTTCAGGTCACTCGTCACACAACACTCGTCACTTTCTTCAAAGCTTCGTCCGCCCCGAGAGCGCCTGGTAAAGCGTCAGCTCATCGGCGGACTCGAGTCCGCCGCCGGCCGGAAGTCCGTGAGCGATTCGGGTCAGCGACACGGGAAACGGTTTCAACAACTCGACGAGATAATTCGTCGTCGCTTCCCCTTCCACATCGGCGGCGAGTGCGAGAATGATCTCCGTGAATTTTCCGGTTTCGACCCGCGCCAGCAGTTCCTTGATCCGCAAATCTTCCGGCCCGACGTGATCAAGCGGCGAAATGCGCCCGCCTAACGAATGGTAGCGGCCACGGAATGCGCTGGTTTTTTCCAGCGGAAGAATATCGGTCGGCTGTTCGACAACACACAGCAGGTCGGCGGAGCGCGAGGCATCCGCACAAATGCCGCAAAGTTCTTCCATGGTGAAAAATCCGCACTGAGGACAGGGCCGAACAGTCTCGCGCGTCGCCGCGATCGAGCGCGCGATCGTTTCCGGCTGGTCGCCGCGCGCCTGGACGATCCAGAGCGCAATCCGTTCCGCGGAGCGCGGCCCGATCCCGGGCATCTGGCGCAGTTGCCCGATCAAGTCCCGGATCGCGGAGGGATATTCCGTTTTCCTCAAAACCGGAGGCGCCTCACTGTTCAGGCGTGCTCGTTAACTGCAAGGCGAGAGGCTCCAAGCGGCGCAGATATAACTGCAGGGGCCGGTCCTCTTCTCCCTCCGGGCCGCGGGCGTTTTGAAATTGCGAGTAAGCCTCGGCCCAGCGTTTCTCCCGGTAAAGCACCACGCCGTTCCAAAACGCGTCGCGCCGGGTGATAATCTCGCGGGGGGCATTGAGCGCCAGCGCGACCGGTTCGTAAATCTCGTGCCGTTCCCGGACATCCACGCCGCTGAGAAAATCGATTGGCCGCGCGACCAGGATCTTGCTGGCCAGCTCGAACGTGCGCGGCCCAAGCAAAACCCGCGAGCCGTAGAACCGGTTGGCGATACAAAACCGCCGCGCCAATTCCACCGGTTCGCCCGCGGCGAGCATGGTGCGCTGCCCGTTATTTTTCACCGGCGCCATGATCATCGCGCCCGAGCTGACACCGGCGTGGACGCCCGCGTTCCGCAGCGCGTCCGATTTGCTGCTCCTGTTTTCGTTTGTGAATGACTGGGTCAACGCCATTGCCTTGCGTGTCGCCTTCTCCGCATGCTGCTTGTCGCTTTCTGGATATCCGAAAATCGCTACGACGCCTTCGCCGCCGGCGGACTCGATATAAGCACCCTCGGCCCCGAGCGCCTGGATGGCGTGCGCGATGAATCTTTCGGTGATTTCGGCGAACATGGCCGGCTCGCAGTCCTCAGCGAGATCGTGCTTGTTCGCGAGGTCGCAAACGACCGCGGTGACTTCGCAAACGCGCGCGCCGGAATCGCTCACCGGATCGCCGCGCCGGGCGCGGCCCCGTGGTTTTTCCACAACTGGCGGCGCAACGACTGGCTGGGCAATCATCACAGGCGCGGGCGCGACGGTATCGGGAACTACGGAAATCGGCGCGGGCCTGGGCGTCGGACCAGGTTTAATCTTCGGTGGACGCGAGCGCCTCTCTTCAAGGTAGTCGGATAACCAGGCCGGAAACCAGATGAAGAAGAGCGCACCCAAATAACCAAGAACGACTGCAGCCATCAGCGGCAGCGGCCGGAACTCGAGTTTGTATAGCGAGCAAACCCAGGCGACGCCGGCCATTTCCACGAGCAGAATCGCGGCGATTACACCCATCCGGCCGCGCCGTGAGGCCGCCAGGGTCAAAAACGCCACGCCTGCCGCCGCGACTAACGCGAATCCGTACAACACCGCGGCTACTAATCTCGTGGTCGTCTCCGGAAGCAGACCACTCACGGCCCGCTCTGGGCCCATGAGCCATCCGCTGATCTCCAAACCGACGATGAGCCCGCCCACGACCAAACCGATGATCAACGCTGCGATGACGTGCCGCTTCATCTAGGAACTGGATATTTCTCCGGACGCACGCGGATAGTGTGATTGAACCACGAGATCACTCAAGAACTTATCCGGCGCATCGATCGCTTCCCGGCCCAGCACGAAAGTTTTCTGGCCGCGGTTTTTTTGGACGAGGCTCAAGCCGAACTGGTAATCCTTGAAAAGATGCGCGCAAAGATCGGGCATCGTCATCCGCTCGGCATGGGCCCGCTCGACGAGACGCGCCATTGCCGCCGGCTCGAAAACGATTTCCAGCCCGTGTGCTTTCTGGAATTCCTCAGCGAAGGCCAGGGCGCTTTTTTCCAAGGCGGCCTCTTCCTGTTTGTGGCCTTCCACCATCAATCGATCGAGCACCTTCTTCGGCTCGCGCACCAATTCCGCCGAGACGCGAAGCTGGCTGAGCCCTGAACCGGCCAGGTAATATTTGTAGTCGCGAAATAGTTTTTCCCAGACCGTGAGCAAACCGCGCGCGCCGGTTTTTTCCTTCGCCCCGGCTTCCGCCATCAGGCGCAACGCTTCGTCCTCGAAACTAATCTCGATCCCGTAGGCGCGGAAGGCGCGTTCGTATTGCCGGAGAATGCTGCCCTCCGAAAATTTCATGATTTGATACAGATCGTCCGCCACCAATTCTTCACAGGCGACGCGCACCGGCAGTCGGCCGATGAACTCCGGCTCGAAGCCGTATTCAATAAAATCCCGGGTGTCGACGTGCTCGAACAATTCGTTGTCCATCACCAGGCGCGGCTCGGTATTGAACCCGATCTGTCCCTGGGTGAGCCGTCGCGATACCTGCTGCTTCAACCGCTCGAACGCGCCGCTCACCACGAAAAGAATATGGCGCGTGCTGATCGTCTCGCGCTTCGCCTTGCCGCCGCGTCGCTGGAATTCGAACGCCGCCTGGAGTTGCGCCTGCAAATCGTTCGCGCTCCGCAGGGGCACGTCGGTTTCTTCCATTAACTTGAGCAGCGTCGTCTGGACCCCGCGTCCGCTCACGTCGCGGCCCACCATGTTTCCGGCGGCCGCCAGCTTGTCGATTTCGTCGATATAAATAATCCCGAACTGCGCCATCTCC
>JALYIN010000276.1 GCA_030775765.1 Verrucomicrobiota bacterium | reverse complement strand
TGATTGGACTGGTACATTCCGGCAAGAAAGGGACGGAGCTGGGGGTGGCGGCAAGCGCCATCGAAACGATGACTTCGCGGTTTGGTTCGCAGGCGTCCGATCTCGTCGTTCAACTCAGCCCCTGTATCCGACCGCCTCATTACGAGATCGATTTCGCCGCGGAGATCGTTCGGCAATGCCGCGATCTCGAAGTTAGGGCAGTGCACGATTCGGGCGTTTGCACCGCGTGCGACCTCAAGCGCTACTACTCCTATCGCGCCGAAAAAGGCCGCACCGGCCGCATGCTCGCGTTCCTCGCACTAGTGTAGTTGCCTTTCTGTAGCCGCTGCCCTATGGGCAGCGTGAGATTGGCACGGCCCCCTCGATCGCTCCCGCGCTTCGCACAGCGAAGCGGATATGGAAGAGCTGGCAGCTAATCTTCAGTCGGGTTGCCGCCGTAGGAAACGATCCCGCGCTTCCCGGCGTTCGCCACAAATTCGAAAAATTCGCGGCCGATCGGCCCGAACTCTGTCTCCGCGGCTTTCGCCAGGGCCTGCTTCGTATTGAGCCCGCTTCGGTAAAGAAGCTTGAACGCCCGCTTGATCTCGTCTCTCTCCGCCGCGCTGAAATCGGCGCGGCGCAGTCCGACGATGTTCATCCCGTAAACCTGATTCTTCGCGGCGCTCAGGAATGGCGGGAGATTCTGGGTGAACCGTCCTTCGGCCATCACGAGGCGGCCCATCCGGATGCCTTGGTGGAAGCGTGAGCCGCCGCCGATGAACGCGCGGTCGTCGATCTGCACGTGTCCCGCCAGCAGGCAATCGTTCGCGATCACCACGCCGTTTCCGAGCGTACAATTGTGGCCAACGTGCGTGCCGACCATGAGAAAATCGCCGTCGCCTAGCACCGTAGCGCTCCCTTCAGCGCTCCCCCGATGAATCGTGCAATACTCGCGAATCGTGTTGCCCGCGCCGATCTCCACCAGGCTGTGCGTCGCCGGATCGAAACTCAAATCCTGGGGGAACGCGCCAAGGATCGCTCCGTGTCCGATGAAATTGCCCGCGCCCATTCTCACCGAACCTTCGATCATGACATGCGCCTGGATCTTGCACTTCTCGCCGATCACAGCGCCGGCCCCGATTACCGTGTAAGGGCCAACTTCGACCTCCGCGCCGAGTTGCGCGGCCGGGTCGATGATCGCCGTCGGATGAATCTTCACAACACGCCCGCCTCCTTGAAACTGAAGTAGGGCTGTCGTCCTTCCGCCGGCGCCCCGATGATGACGTGATCGAGCAATTTAATCTGGAGCAACTCCGCGGCCTCGACCAAACGTCTCGTTAGGCTGTGATCGGATTGGCTGGGCGATGGATCGCCCGAGGGATGATTGTGCACGACTATGACGGCGTAAGCAGAGGCCAGCATGGCCGGCCGAAAAACATCGCGCGGATGTGCGATGCTTTCGTTCACGCTTCCGCGAGAGACCTCCTCAATCCGGATCAAGTGATAACGCGTATCGAGCAGGACGACCCGCAGCGACTCCTTGTGGAGGGCGCGCATCTCGGCGGCCATTAATTCGTGGACAAGCTCCGGGGAATCCAGTTTCTGCTTCGCCAGGCGCTCATTCACCAGACGCTGGCCGAGGCGGAAGGCGGCCACGAGTTGAATCGCTTTCGCTTCGCCGATGCCGGGAATTATTTCGATCTCCTGGACGGTGCACCGGCTCAAGCCAGAGAGCGAATCGTACCGCTTCAGGAGTTGCCGGGCCACATCCACCGCGTTCGCGCCGGGTAATCCTGTGCGCAAAAGGATCGCGATCAATTCCGCATCGGTCAGGGCCGTCGCTCCGTGAGCGAGCAGTTTTTCTCGCGGCCGCTCATCCTGCGGCAGTTCACTGATCTTTAAGCTGGGAGCGCCGCGATCAAACACGCAATTGGTCGAGCATTTCGCGGAGCGCGTCGCCCAACTGGAAGAGCGAGTCCGTGAACGGGTTCGAGGGGAGACCATGCAGCTCTGCTTGCGCGTCGCGGACCGATTCATCGCCGGCGTCGAGCGACGAGCGGAGACAGCCGTTGGGAGCGTCGCTCGCGAGCAGCTCCCCGATCGCGCCCGCCTTCTCAGAGAGAATCAATTCGCAGTAACGCTCGCGCTCTTCCTCGGGCGCGGAACGAAGAAGCATCAGGATCGGCAGGGTCATTTTCCCTTTGCGCAGATCGGTCCCGAGCGTTTTGCCGATCTCATTTTCATTGCCGGCGATATCCAGGCAATCATCGTAGATCTGGTAGGCCGCGCCGATCTTGCTGCCGAAGTTCTTCAACGCACCGGTGGTTTCGGCCTCGGCGCCATTGATTACCGCGCCCAGTTCGGAGGCGGCAGCAAAGAGGGAGCCGGTTTTCATTTCGACAATCCGCAAATAATCGGGGATCGCCAGATGGAGATCGAACCGGCGTTGCGTCTGGATGATTTCACCGGAACACACTTCCCGGGCGGCGCGCGCGATGACACGGCTGATCTGGGCGTTGTCGAAATTTGTCGAGAGATTGAGGGCCTGGGCGAACAGGCAATCGCCCAGCAGCACGCTCAGCGAATTTCCCCAGCGCGCGTTCACCGTCGGCTGGGCCCGGCGCCGTTCCGCTTCGTCCATGATGTCGTCATGCACCAGGGTGGCGATGTGGATTAGCTCGACGATCACCGCCAGATCGAGATGACCCGACGTGATCCCGCCGCTCGCGCCTCCGCTTAAAAGCGCCAAAAGCGGCCGGAGGCGTTTACCGCGACTCCCGATAGCATACGTCACATAACCCTCGATGGCCGGATCGAAGGCAGCCGCTTGCTGCGCGATCCGCGCTTCGACCTCTTCGAGTTGCGGCTGAACCGTCAGCGTTACCCGGGCCAAAGCGCCGTCGCGAGAGATCGAGGGGGGGCGCGAATCAGCAAAAACTTCCACAAACCCACGATAGAAGGAGCGCCAATCGAGCGCAAGCACGCTACACTGCTTACCGGCGCATGAGCCATTCGGTGGTCCCGTACTTGGTTTCGGCGATCCAGGCCGCGCGTTCCATTAGCTCCGGCGTCGGCGTTCTCTCTTCGTATCGCTCGCAAAGGACGCGCGCGAAATCGTGCCGAAATCGATCAACTAAACCAGGACATTGAATGCTGCCCTGGTGGAGCAGACCG
>JALYIN010000275.1 GCA_030775765.1 Verrucomicrobiota bacterium | reverse complement strand
CCTCAGCTCGAGCGACCACTACGTCTTCGCGAAAAAGGAAGCAACCAAGCACGGCATTATTTTGGAAAACGTCGGGCTCGACCTGGGGAAAATGCTGGCACGCAAAGACAAGGTCGTGAAGACGATGAACAGCGGCGTGAAAATGCTGATGAAAGGCAACAAGATCACGACGTTCCAGGGCCTCGGCACCGTGACCGCACCCGGACGCGTCGCGATTAAGCCCGACGAAGGCGACAGCCAGGAAATCGAGACGAAGAACGTCGTCATCGCCACCGGTAGCGTGCCGGTCGAATTGGCTAACATGAAGTTCGACGGCGACGTGATTGTGAGCAGCACGGAAGCGCTCACCTTCGAGAAGGCGCCTGGGAAATTGCTGGTCATCGGCGGTGGCGCGATTGGGCTCGAGCTGGGTTCGGTCTGGAGCCGGCTCGGTTCGGAAGTGATCGTGCTCGAGTTCCTGCCGCGCATCGCACTCGGGTTCGATCTCGAGCTGGCGAATTTGCTCCAGAAATCCCTGACCGCCCAGGGCATGGCCTTTCATCTCCAGACAAAGGTCAGCTCGGTAAAAGTCGAGAACGGACGCGCGATCGCGACCGCGACCAAGGGGGAAGAAGAACTGAAATTCGAAGCCGACAAGGTGCTCGTGTCCGTTGGCCGCCGTGCTTTTGCCAAGGGAGTCTTCGGCGACAAACTCGGCGTTGCGCTGGACGATCGTGGCCGCGTGAAAGTAGACGAGCACTTCAAAACAAACGTCGAAGGCATCTACGCGATCGGCGACGTTATCGCCGGCCCGATGCTCGCCCACAAAGCGGAGGAAGAAGGCATCGCGTGTGTCGAAATGATCGCGGGGAAGGCCGGCCACGTGAACTATGAAGTCATCCCCGGAATCATCTACACAAATCCGGAGCTGGCGGGCGTCGGGCTTACCGAGGACATGGCAAAAGAAAAGGGAATGAACGTGCGCATCGGCAAGTTCCCGTTTCGCGCCAATGGCCGGGCGGTCGCCAACGAAGATTACGAAGGCATCGTGAAGTTTGTCGCCGACGCCGAGACCGACCGCTTTCTGGGCGCGCATATCCTCTCGCATGCTGCCTCTGAGCTAATCGCCGAAACCGTGGCCGTGATGGAATTCGGTGGCAGCTCGGAAGATCTCGGCCGCACCGTCCACGCCCACCCGACCCTGAGCGAGGCCGTGAAAGAAGCCGCGCTCAACGTCGAAAAGCGCGCGATCCATATCGGCAACCGCTAGGCTGTTTAGTTGAGACCGTAAGCCTCGACGACCGCGATGCCCGTGGCGCCATTTACGCCGCGAACAATGGCGGTGTAATTGCCGGGCGTGAGATTACGGACAATCGCCGACTCCAGATTGTTCGAGGGCGGGATAGTCGTCGCGATGATTTCGGCTTCCTGGTCAGAGCGCCAGTTGTCGTTGGCGACGATCAGCGCGCCATTGCCGTCGTGCAGTTCCAAAGTCGGATCTCCGAGCCGTCCGGCTACTGAGAGCGACGGGCCGATCGCGCGCACGATGACCCGGCGCGGGTTTTGCCCGAGGACAATCACTCCGCCGATCAGGACGTTGTCTCCCGTTTGGACAAGGCCGCGCGTCGAGACATTGGCCAGTTGCGAATCAGCGGTTTGATCCAGGTCGTACGCTTCGAAAACACCGATTCCGGCAGCGCCGTTCTTATCCCGAAGCACAACGGTGTACGAGCCGGGATCGATTATCCCCCAAAGCGCCGACTCGAGCTCGTTGCCCGGCGCCAGGCCGCTATCGATGACGTGCTGTTGGTTTGGATCGTTTCGCCAATTGTCGTTGGTCGCGAGCAATTCGCCGGAGGAACCGTGAACTTCGATCACTGGATCGGCGAGTGCGCCGGCCACTGACAGCGAAGGCCCGATCCCGCGAACGACCACCGTTTTCGACTGCGTTCCAGTAATGATGAATCCGCCTATCATTGCGTTGTCACCTGTTTCCACGCGACCGCGGCTCGAGATGTTTCCGAAGGTTGGGATCAGAAAAACGTTCCGAACTGATTCGGTAATGCTCTCCGAACCGCTTGAGGTGCCGCTGCGATAAAAACCGCGTGCGCGAATGTAAGAGTTCTGTCCGAGCGGCAAGTTCAAGCCGGTCAGGGCCCAGGTGCTGCCGGTCCCGGTGGCATTGCCCAGGAAAGTGTAGTTCGCATTATCGGTCGAACGTTCAAAGGTAACGCGCGTGAGGAGTGGGCTGGAGCCGCTTCGGGTCCAGGTAATCGTCCTTCGCGTTGCGACGAGGTTTTGCAGCGCAGGAGTATCGTTCGTTAGGCGAGCGAAGGCGCCGCGCGTTTGACCCTGGACGCAACCCCCTGGCATCGGCCCACAAATTCCCCCGACCGTATACAAGCTGCCGCCGACCAAAATTTTCCCGTCCGTCTGCAGCGTAATCGAGTTGACGTTGCCCGCGGTATGCGAATCGAATGAGTCGGCCGCGCCGGTCGCGGGATCAAGCCGCGCGATCTTGGTGCGCGGTTGTCCGCCGATGGACGTGAAATCGCCGCCGGCGAAAATCTTGCCGTCCGCCTGGACTGCGATGGTAAAGACGACAGTTTGATCGGCGCTCGGGTTAAATGAGTCGGCCAAGCCGGTCGCGGGATCGAGCCGGGCGATCTTGTTGCGCGTCTGTTCGCCGATGCTGTTAAACGAGCCGCCCACCAAAATCTTGCCGTCCGCCTGCAAGGTAATTGCCCAGACCGCGAAGCTCGCGTTCGGATTAAACGAATCCGCCAATCCGCGCGTGGGATCGAGCCGGGCAATGTAATTACGCTGCTGTCCGCCGATAGAAGTGAAATAGCCGCCCGCTAGAATCCTGCCGTCCGCCTGCACCGCGATGGACTCGATTTCACCGCTGCCACCGGTTGCGTTCGGATCAAAAGAGTCAGCCCGGCCCATTGCAGGATCGAGGCGGGCAATATTGTTTCGAGACTGTCCGCCGATCGACGAGAATTGGCCGCCCACTAAAATCTTGCCGTCCGCCTGGACGACGACGGAACGGACGGAGGCGTTCCCTCCGGTCGCGCTTGGGTCGAACGAATCCGCCTGGCCGGTTACGGGATCGAGCCGGGCGATGTTG
>JALYIN010000274.1 GCA_030775765.1 Verrucomicrobiota bacterium | reverse complement strand
CGATCCAACCGGCAACGAAACTGAGTTGATGCGGCTTCTTTTTCGGCCCGCGCAGGAGCAGAAAAGCGAACGGCCCAAAGAAACGTCCGATCACGAGCAATGTGCTCAGCAGCTGCCACGACTCGGTGTTTCGCCGGATAAAATATTCGGTCTCCTCCGGCATGTTCGCATACCAGATGAGCATGTATTGAGAGAAGCCGATGTAGGCCCAGAAAATCACAAACGCGAGCATCCACTTTCCCATGATGTGGTAATGCTCGGGCGTGACCGTGTCCTTCAGGTAACCGGCCTTGCGCAGCGCAGTGATCACGAGGACCAGAAGTGACATCGAGCTGCCCGCAGCTCCGGCGAAAATGTAAACGCCCCACATTGTCGAGAACCAGTGGTAGTCAAGCCCGAGGAGCCAGTCGTAAGCGCCGAACGTGAGCGAGAGAGCGAACAGCGGCAACGCCACGAAGGCGAGCCGCCGCATGTTGAGCGTGAACGCCGGATTTCCGTCACGGTCCTGCCGGATCGAGAAGCGGCGGAAGAGCAGCGTCGCGCCGATGAAAAAGACGAAATAAAAGATGGAGCGGATGAGGAAGAAATGCCAGTTCAGGTAGGCGCGTTTGCTGTCGAGAATCGGATCGTGGCCGATCGGAACGCTCATCCATTCGTAAAGGTGCCGGCGGAAAATAACGATTGGGATGAAGAAGATCGCCATCACCGCGAGCAGCATCGCCAGGTTCTCAAGCTGGCGCCGGACGACCACCGACCATTCCGCGTCCACGACGTGGTGGACGATGATCCAGAAGAAACAGCCCGCGAGCATCGTGAAATAGAAGGCGAACGCAAAGAGCCATGAGAAACTGAACTGATGGGGCGAGACGAACGCGCCCACCACGCTCAACCCGAGGCCCACTAGGGCGAGCAGCGCCAGGAGGAACGACAACGGCGCGAACCGCGTCGGCTCGACGAATTCGCCTTCCGGCGTTGGGACGACATCAGATCGCTCGCTCATTTCTTGGCCGCCTCCGGTTTCGCTTCGGGTTTCGTTTCCGCGGGCTTGTCCATTTCGGCGCGATGTTCCGGCGGCACGTCGGCTTCGGTCGCGTTCTGGCTGCGTTGCAAGGCGCGCAGATAAGCAATGATGGCCCATCGGTCCGTCACGGTGACGTTCGGTCCATAAGGCAGCATGGTGTTTTTCCCGTGCGTGATTGTGTCGAAGATTTCGCCGTCAGCCATGTCACGGATCCGTTGGTCCTGCAAAGAAACGACGGTGGCGAGGCCATACTGCTTGGTCATTCCGTTGCCGGCCGCAGTCGGGCCGTGGCAAATGGCGCAGTTGATGTTGAAGCGCTGTTTGCCCCGCTGCATCAGGTCACCGTTGACGGGCAGCGGGAAACCGGTCCCCCAGGTCGTTCCCATCTTTCCGGTATTGAAATAATCCGTCCCGCTGCTGAAGCCGAGGTGCGGCTGCGGGTTCATCTCGGAAGGGACTGGCGCGGCGCCGGGGGAAGCTTCACTGTTCGCCTTCGGCATTTCGTATCCCATCGGCACTGTGCCCGCGACGGGGACGCGTGAGCCCCGGCCGTCCGCGAAAAATCCCAGCGGCGCCTGGGCGCGCACTTTCATCTGCCGGACCATGTCCGGAAAAACTTCGATCGGCGAACCGGTGCTCCTCTGGCCGCGGAAGCCGAAGACGGCGACGATCGCGACGCCGATCAGCAAAAAGATGAGGAAGAATCCGCGGAGCATAACCTTAGTCTTCGTGGATGATGGTTACGTGCTCGCCGCCGCTTTGTTCCAAGAGCTCGCGGGCCTCGAGTTCGGTGAAGCGCGGGTCGCGCGCTTCGATGATGAGGAAAAATCCGTCGTTGGTCGCGCGGCTGAATCGCCGCCAGTTAAACACGGGATGATACCAGCGCGGCAGGCCATTCATGAGGAGCATCGCGAAAAACGCGGTGAAGGCCGAGAAGAGCACCGTAAGCTCGAACATGATCGGGAAAAATGCCGGGACCGTGCGCCAGTCCACCGGTTTTCCGTGAACGACGAGTGGGTAAATGTACCACGACGGCCCGAACTCCAGCGTAATCGCCGTAAGCAATCCAGTGATGCCGCCGCAAAGAACGGCCGCGCTGAGCCACGATTTGCCCAGGCCCATTGCGGCGTCCATTCCATGAATCGGGAAGGGCGAATGCACATCCCACTTCTTGAAGCCGGCATCGCGCACCCGTTTCGCCGCTTCGTAGAGCGATGAGGCGCTGGGAAATTCCGCGCCCATTCCGTAAACCTTGTTTCCGGACGGCGTCCTCAAGTGCGCTCCTTCCGGCTGCAGCCTCTTCTGTAGACGCGGCCCTGTGGGCCGCGTGAGAGCGACATAGAATCCACGCAAATACCCGCGCTTCGCATAGCGAAGCGGCTACAGAAGAAGGGCGATCTCAAGTGCGCTCCTTTCCGCCGGCGGCGACGAGATGATGGTCATCAGGCGAGGCGTGATGCGGATTCGCCTCTGGCAACACGATCTTCACTTCCGACATCGCGATCATCGGCAGGTACCGAATGAAAAGAAGAAAGAGTGAGAGGAAAATTCCGAATGTGCCGATGAAGGTCCAGATATCGACCCAGGTCGGGTAAAACATTCCCCAGGAGGAGGGCAGGAAATCGCGGTGCAATCCCCCGACGATGATGATGAAACGTTCAAACCACATCCCGGCGTTGACGCACATGCAGACGAAATAAACGACGTAGATGTTGTGCCGGAACCGCTTGAACCAAAAGAGCTGCGGGGAAAGGGCGTTGCAGAACAGCATGCCGACCCACCAGTACCACCAGTAGGGACCGAAAATGCGGTTAAAGAACGCGTATTTCTCGTACTGGTTGCCGCTGTACCAGGCGACGAAGAATTCCATCGTGTAGGCGTAGCTCACGATCGAGCCGGTGAGCAGGATCACCTTCGCCATCTTGTCGATGTGCTGAATCGTGATGATGTCCTGCAGCTTGTAAATCGCGCGCGCCGGAATCAGCAGCGTGAGCACCATGGCGAATCCGCCGAAGATCGCGCCCGCGACGAAATAAGGGGGGAAGATCGTGGTGTGCCATGTCGGGATGATCGACGTGGCGAAGTCGAACGACACGACGCTGTGCACGGAGAGCACCAGCGGCGTGGAAAGACCGGCCAACAGCAGATACGCCATCTCG
>JALYIN010000273.1 GCA_030775765.1 Verrucomicrobiota bacterium | reverse complement strand
GCACTACGCCGACCACGATGACCAAACCTCGAAGGCGCGTTCTTCGCAGCGCGATCCGCGCATCGCTCAAGACCCGCTGGCGCTGAATCCAGGGAACCAAGAACTCGCTCGTGATGTCGTAGAAGTAGGCTTCGTTGCGCCGCTGCCGGCGGACGAGGCGCGACTGGCCGGAGAGCTCGGCCAGCGCGCGTTTGCCAGTCGCCGGCGAAATCTTTTCCGATGTCTGCAGGCGCTCGAGCAAATCGGCTTCAAGAACGATGTTGCGCGTGCCGGCGCTGGTGACGAGATGCCGGAGAATGGCAACGGCGGGCTCGCGCAGTCCCGCGCTGAGGCGATCAAGCGATCCGGTGAGATGGCCCTCGAGTAACCGTTGCACGACTTCCGCGCGGTTCGGCGTGGCGTCGAAAAGCGATTCCATTTTTGGATCGCGCCAAAGCGAGAGGCACGCGATCTGGGCTTCAGTAAGATTGATCGCGCCGGATTCGCTCCGCTCTGCGAGCGCGGCGCAAAGCTTGTTCGCCAGCTCCTCGGAAATGATGTGCCCGAAATGTTCCGGTGGAATTTCGCAGGTGAAAGGCCCGCGGATCAGTTTCTTCAGGACGCTGGAATCCGGAAAGGTGAGGCGGACGTGCTGGTCCCGCAGATTCGGCACGAGCGCGAAGAGCCGGGAAAGTTTCGCGAGGTAATCTTCGCGAAAGACGAACAGCAATTTTACCGGCAGCGTCTCATCGCGGAGCAGGTCGCGGAAAAAACCGAGGAGCGTGTTTTGCGCCTGGGTCGCCTCCGCGAACTTTTCCCGGTTCTCGGGAGCCTCCTCGAACAGGGTGATGAATTCCTCGAACTGATCGAAGATCAATAGAGGGGCGCCGCCGGCGTGCTCGAGGCCGAGCCGCGCATGCATGTCCGCCGTCGAGAAAACGAGCCGCGTCCGCGGTTCATCGTCGGCCGCGAAACGCGAAGGCAAGAACGGCGCCGTGCCTTCATCGGTGAGGGCGAGGCGTTCCACCACCAGCTCTGCGCCGGGCACCGGTTGCACGCGCAATCGTTCGGCGAGAAATCCTTCGTCGAGCATGGCGGGAATGAACCCGGCGTTGATCACGGAAGATTTGCCTACGCCCGATTCGCCGTAGAGCAGCGTCCCGCGATAAATCGAGACCAGGCGAATGAGCCGCCGGATTTCATCGCGCCGCTCGAAAAAGATCGGGCGATCGATGAAACGGAATTGCTCGATGCCGCGAAACGGCTCTCGGGGCCAGGCCAATTTGGGTAGTTGGATCATACCGGCATCGATGTTTTCTTGATCCGTTCGTAAAGCGCCGGCACGAACGACCAGACATCCTCCATCACGAAGCGGACGTAGCGGCGCTGGTCGCTCCAGTAGCGGACGATGAGCTGGTCCGGTTTCGGATCGATCGAATAGGTTTCGGGGAAGAGCGCGGGATCGAGGTTCACCCGCATCGCTTTGAAGAGCAGGCGCAGGTTGTAATCGATGAGGCTGTAGCCGACGAACAGGGTCGGCCAGCGTTTGAACCGGTAGAGAAACGTTTCCGGTACCGGGTGGAACGGCGCCTTGTCGCTCATCCGCAGGACGAACTGGATGTAATCCTCATCTGTTAACACCGCCGAATCCGGCACATCGATGTCGCCGTGAAGTTTGCAGACGAACGGGTTCGCCGGCGTGGGATCGTCGGTCGGATCTTCAGTGGGATTTTTCGCGGTGGGGCTATAGACGCAGAGTTGCGGCTCTTTCCCGGCAGCGCGCAGGCTTTGTTCGAAGAGCTGGTCGTAGTTCGTCGTCATGACCAGCGGGAAATCGAGAGCGGCCAGCGCACGCA
The DNA here is from genome assembly GCA_030775765.1 of Verrucomicrobiota bacterium. GTDB lineage: Bacteria > Verrucomicrobiota > Verrucomicrobiia > Chthoniobacterales > UBA10450 > AV80. Next base: position 17,004 of record JALYIN010000273.1, on the reverse strand, counting down.
CCACCGGCGACGCGATCTTGTTCGCGTGCACTTCCTCCTTGATTCGCTTCACCAGGCGGTTACGCGAAAGCGTGTCTTCGTAATGCCAGGAGACGCGTTTCAAATCGCCGGTGTCCCAGCCCGGAAAACGTTTCCGGTATTCGCTCTCCTCCGCGAGCATGACCGAAAGCGCGCGACCGAGCGGAGGCCGGCGCGCTTCCGGGTAAGCATCGAGATATTTCTGGTCCGCTCCCGCCGGCGGCCCGTAATGCACGCCGGCGCCGAGGAACAAAATGCATTGCCCTTTTCCTACTGCCTCAGCGATCGCGTCGAGATCGTCCATCGCTTAACGACGTGAGGCCTGGTTAATGGGTAGGGCCGGAGGGATTGCGCTCACGAAAAAGATTTTACTGCAATTTCACGAGGAACTTCCAACCAAATCGGATTGTGTCGCTCCCCGGCGATTTGGAAATAGCCGCTCCTTCAGGGCTATCGTGTTTCCTTCGGTCGCGGTTCAAGCTTCTCCAGCATCGCGGTAAAACGCGCGTCGCCGCGGACGGTATCCCACGCTGGATCATACTTGAGCTGGCCAAAGGAGAGCCCGCTCGGAATCGTGGCCAAAAACGTCAGCTGATCGAGCGCGGGCTTCACGTCGCCGACCCACGCGTAGATCATCGCCAGCGTTCCCAGGACCGTTGCGCCATCGTCCGCGTCATCCGCGAGCGGGCGCAGCTCCACCGCGCGCCGACCTTCACGAAGAGCGTCTTCTTTGCGCCCAACTCCGGCATCGATCAGGCCGAGCGTAGCCATCAACATCGGGTCATCGGGTTGCTCCGCCAGTTGCGCAGCGACCGTGGTCCGCGCACGAGTGAAAGCTTCACCGGCTTTCGCGCCATCACCGCGGGCGCGCGCGATGATGCCCTGGCAAAAGCTCACCGGGACTAACCGGCCGCTGGCACCGACGAGTTCCTCTTTTTTCCAGGAAGCGAGAATGCCGGCGGCTTTGTCGATATCGCGCTCGTAAAGGGCCACGGTGATTCGCGTCCAGGTCGTGGCGCCGTCGGGATCGTAATCCGCCGGCAAGGAATTCAAAAAGGGGAGCGCCGCTTTGAGGTCGCCTCTCTCCAGCTCGATTTGAGCGTGAATCAACTGAGAATAATTGCGGGTGCTGGGATTCGCGGCGGCCGCCCGGTGGAAGAGCGCTGCTTCATCGTCGTAGCGGCGCAGAAGATCGTAAACGAGCGACAGGCTGTTCACGATTTTCGGATTGAGCGGGTCCAACTCGTAAGCCTTCTCGAGGTTCCTGACCGCGTCATCCCAATGTCCCTGGCGCCGGGCAATAGAGCCTGCCATGGCAGTCACCTCCGCGCTGTTTGGCAGCGTGCGGTTCGCCAGCGCCAGCTCTTGAAACGCCCGCGTGTAGTCGCGTTTCTCGTGATAATAAATCAGCGCCTGGGCCAAATGGGCATCGCCGAGGTCCGGGCTGAGGACGAGCGCTTTTTCCACGGAGGCCTGCGCCAGCTCCACCCGCGCCGTGGTGCGATCGAGGCCGAACCAAAAAAGGTGGTCGTGCGCGGTGGCTCGCCAGCAATAGGCCAGCGCGAATTTTGGATCGCGCCTGATCGCTTCATCGAGGAAGCGCACGGCCTGAAGCAGAGTTTCCTTCCAGTTGTCCGTATCGTGAAAATTTTTGATCAATTCCTTGGCACGCAGATAGAGATCGAAGGCGCCGATGTCCCGGGTCGAGGATTCAATCGCCGCTTGTTCGCGCGGCGAAAGCTTCGCCGCGAGCTGGCGGGTGATGGCCTGCGCGATCTCAGTCTGGATGCCGAAGATGTCCGCCAGCCCGCGATCGTAGTGCTCAGCCCATTGATGATCGTCGGTGCGTGCATCGATCAATTGCGCGGTGACCCGGACCCGATCCTTGGTCCGCTGGACGCTGCCTTCCAAAAGATAGGCCACTCCGAGCCGCCGCCCGATTTCGCGCACGTTCCGCGGAGTGCCCGCCTTGTAGAGCACGACGGAGGTGCGGCTGATCACTTTCAAGTCGGCGATCTTCGCCAGGTTCGCCATGATCTCGTCCTGGATGCCGTCGGTGAAAAAGGCGTTTTCCTGGTCGCCGCTCAGGTTACTGAACGGGAGCACGGCGATTGATTTCTCCGGAGCAGCCTGGGTGACCTCGGGCCCCGGCGGGGACACTGCTGGCGCGGGCGTCCAGGAGCGCCGCGCGAATTGGACCAGGAACAATGCCACCGCGATGGCTGCCGCAACGGCCGCGAAAGCCAGAAGTTTCCGCCCGGTATGATGCCGGATCGATTCATGGGGCGAAACATCTTCCGTGCGCTTGATTCCTTCCGGGGTCAGCTCGAATGCCCAGGCCAGGATCAGAGCAACGGGAAGCCCGAGAACGAGAAGGAGCACCACCACTCGCACCGCCCAGGTCGGGATATCGAAGAAAGGAAAAACCTGGGTGGCAATCTGGATCAGCACCCAGCTGACCACGGCGTAAGTAACGGCGACACGATAAACGTTCCGCCGCTTCAATTCGCCAAGGAACCTGCGCCAGTCCATACCCAGCTTTTGTAGTTCAATGGGCCGCGAGAAGCGAGCCTCACGATCTTCGATTCCGATTGTAGTCTACCGGACGCTCTGGCACGCTTGGGCGTATGAAAAAACCACAGAAGATACCGAACACCACCGTCCCGCGGGATGACCTTACGCCGAACACCACCGTCCCGCGGGATGAGCTCAAGTCAGAGGCCGCAGGTCGGAGCGCGGAGCCGAACACCACCGTTCCGCGGGACCCGCCGAACACCACCGTCCCGCGGGACGAAACGTAAGATAGCCGTCAGTGCCGCGACTTGCTCGAAATGAGTCTCGGCGAAACGCGTTTAGCGCCAGGACAGCCGTCGTCTCCACCCTTTGGAGCGGTCGGCTGAGGAGAGAGTTTTGCCGGGACCAGAGACAAATAAGCCCCGGCAGCCTGAGATTTAATGGCTTGCAGTTTTTGTTAGGCCCGAACAGGCTTGCGGCTCAATCCAAAGCCCTATGAAAAAACTCGTCATCCCTGCTCTTCTTGTTCTCGTCGGCGCCTGTCTCTTCACGTCGTGCACCACCGTGCCGCACGATCCCAATACGACCGTCCCGCGCGACAATTCGACAAGCACCACCCGCACTTACTCGAAGTAGTTTTCGTCGAACCGCGTTGACCGCGGGGCAGCGGTGGTCGACTTGACGGCATGGCGCAGCGCCAACGCTACCTTTTTGTCTGCACGAACCGGAGGGCGGATGACGACGCAAAAGGTTCGTGCGCCACGCGCGGGTCCGAGGAAATCCGGGCGGCGCTGAAGGAGCAGGTTGCAGCACGGGGTCTGGCGAAACTCGGCGCGCGTGTCTGCAAATCGAGCTGCCTCGACCAGTGTTCGAGCGGTGTCTGCATTCTGGTCGAACCGGACCATTTCTTTTATGGGCATGTCACTGCGGCCGACGTGCCGGAGATCGTGGAAGCCCTCGCGAGCGGCCAGCGCGTCGAGCGCCTGATGTTGAGCCCCGACGATTTAGCGCGGGGGTAATTCCACGTTGTCATCCTTCGACGGGCTCGAGATGACCGGGCTAAATCTTTTTCTCGAGCACCGCCTTTAACAAATGGCGATGGCAATGTTTCTCTTCCTCGGCGCAATGACAGAGCAGCGTCACCGTTTGCCCTTTCGCCAGGTGCTGGAGCAATCGTAACGTGAACTTCTGCCCGTGGTTTTTGATTCGCTTGTTGCGGGCATCTACTTCGCCCGGTTCGCGGAGTTCCTTCAGATAACGGCGGCTGTATTCGCTCCAGGAAATTCTGCCGGCCAGGATCGCGTCGCGCAGCTCTTCGCTCGGCCCGAGGTTCGCCATCCAGACGTCGAATCGATCCGCGGGCAGCCCCCGGCCACGCCCCCGGGCCGCAAGGACCCGAAGGCCATCTTTCGGTTCGATCGGGCTATGAACAGACTTGGTCTTGAACATGGTTTCCTCTCCATGACCATGCTCTTGATCCTGCTCTTTTTCCACGCCCCCTCGCCAGGATCAGGAGCATGATCAAGGTCAGGAGAAAGAGTGGCCAATGAGGGGCATTTCCGCCCCTTCTATTACCCGTAAATAATTGCTTGCAGTCCCCGCAACGACCGAACATTCTCGTGCCTCTGCTTAACCACAACCTATGAAATCACTCATCTATTCCATCACCGTCATGTTGGCCGCGGGGCTCCTAGCCTCTTGCAACACCAGCAAGACTGAAACATCCACCACCACCGCCCCGGAGAAGGCCCCGGCCAAAACTTCGACGACGAAGAAGTCCATGACCAAGAAGTCGTCGACCGACACCACGAAGAAGTCGACTGACATGACCAAGAAGTCGTCGACCGATACGACTAAGAAAGAGACGAAGAAAGAGATGAAGAAGGACGCGAAGACCTCGCCCTCTCCGTCACCCTCGGCCACTCCGTAAGGAAGATGCGCCGCAGCGCTTCGCTGCGCGCTTTGATAGCTTGGAGTTAGTCAGCCGTTCCCATTCGGCTGACTAACTCTTCTTTTTCTCGCCCTCAATCGTGCCGGGCGACCGATTCGTCCTCGGGTAACGTCTGCGTATGACATCCGTGCATTCCAAGCCTGCACCCGGCGTGAAAGGGACCGCCGCTTCACCCATTTATGGTGAACGGTTCACGCAGCGCCTCGAGGCCTTCAGCGATCTCGTCTTCGGCTTCAGCCTGTCGCTCCTTGCCACCCGGCTCGACGTCCCTGCCGATCCCGCCGAAGTTTTTGAAACGACGCGCTGGGCGACATTCATCGTCACCTTCGCAATGATCTGTGCCATCTGGTTGTCGCACTATCGCATTTTCCGGCATCACTTTGTCGTGCGGACGCCGGACGTGATCGTGAATTTTATTTTTCTGCTTGGAATCGCCGTCCTGCCTTACGTGGTGCAGACGTTCCTGCGCTTCACCAGCGCTCCGAACGTTATCGTTTTGTATCTCGGCGATTTCGCTGTCATCCTCACCGCTTTGGCGACGTTGCGCTGGAGAGCGTTGCGCCAGCGCCGGGACGATCCTGATGCCGATGTCCGCTTGCGCGAATGGCGCGGCACGGTGCGGCAATACATCCTGGTCCTGGTGATTGTCGGGTTCCTTTTCGCTATGAATGCCCAGCTGTTTCCAGCGCAGAAATTTTTCTCGTTCCTGCCGGTGGTCCTCGTGATTGTTACCCTCGGCACCCGACTAAGCGTCCGGCGTTTGCCGCGATTTCTGGACGCTGCTCGTACTTAGCCCGGCTATAGTTAAGGCATGAAAGTTCCATTCACCCTGGGAGTTGTCGGCCATTTCGGCCTGGCGGTGCGGAGCCCGAAGCGAAGTGCGAAATGGTTCGAGCGCACGCTGGGTTTGAAAAAGCAATTCGAGTTCGAAGGCGGCATCGCGATCGGGAATGACAATGTCACGATCGCCCTGCACAAAGAGAAGCCATCGCCCGGCATTTTGGGGCACATGTCGTTTCACCTCCCGAGCATGGCTGCGTTGGAAAAAGCTCTGGCGCACCTGCGGAAACAGAAAGTCGACCTTGAAGATCCGGGGAACGAGATCGGCCCCGAGGCGCCGGGTTCACCGCACATGGGCCTGTGGTTCCATGATCTCGATGGATACCGATGGGAGCTGAGCGTCCAGAGCAAGCGGAAGCGCTAGCGCATTTCCAGCAGGCTGCGCGGAGGCAGGGAAGAAAGCGGCTCGAGATCGAGCGAGTGCTCGCCACATTTTACCGCCAGGCAAAGTTCGCCATCCGGCGCGACCGCCCAGAGATAGGCCGGCCGTTGGGCAAGGTAGAACTCGTGTCGTGGATGGTTTTGCGGAAAACCGCAATCGGCGTGGGCGTGCGGTCCGCGGCGCGAACAGGCGCGCAAATCGGCGATCAGTTTTTCCAGCTCGAGCCGGCTGCGTTTTATCTCGACGGCAATAAGGATTTCGCCCACTAGCGAGCGGACCGCGAGTTCGAGACCTTCGGCCGTGGCGCGCTGCTCCGGACGGCTCGGCTGGAGGGTGACGTGACGCCGAAGCCAACCACGTTCCAGGATCAGCCGCGCTGCGGTTGCGAGCTGGCAGAGGTTTTCGCGCAAAAGCCGCGGCGGTTCGTGCGAGAAAAGTCGATAGCTTGGCCGCAGCTGCGTTTCATCTGCGGGCGACAACAGCTCGCACGAGACATCGCCCTGCTCGTCGACCGCAAATAAATTTTCTTCGAGGCCGAGGAGAAAATACCGGGCCTCCCATTCCTCGAGCGCGGGGCTAATCCGCAGGCCCGAAGCTGAAACCCGCTGCCCAAACGCCTGGCAGGCAGAGGCGAACTTGTTCTGCAACCACGTTTCCAGTTCTGCCTTCAAATTCGTGTCAAACAAACCTCCCAACATATCGCCTTGCCGCTGCCCGATGCCTGCGTTTATTCCGGCTTCACCTACAAAATATGAAAACACTTCTCACATTTATCGCCATTGCGTTTCTCGCCACGATCCCGGTGGACGCAAAAACCTTCAAGCTCCCGAACGAGGACTTCGCCATCGCCTCCATCGATATGCCCGATTCGTGGAAACCGAAGGAGGTCGAGAACGGCATCTGGGGCCAGAGCGCGGACACCGCGGTTTACATGTCCGTGGTCGCGGTCGGCAGCGAAAAAGGCATGAACGCCGAGATCGACGACACCTTCGAAATGCTCAAGACCCACAACGTGACCATCGACGACTCCACGAAAAAGGAGAACAAGTTCAAGGTCGGTTCGCTCGACGCGACCGAGCTGCTCTTCCAGGGCAAGGACGACGACGGCCCGGCCGCCGTCAGCATCTGTTTCGTCCCGATCAAGGATAAGATGATCATCTTCACCTACTGGGTCACCACCGCAAAGGAGAAGGAACATCTCCAGGAAGTCGGCAAGATCGTAAACAGTCTCAAACCCACTTCGTAACGCGCCGCGCGAAGACTCAGGTCTCGCGTGACAAGAATATCAAAGCGCCAGCCGTGTTCGCGGCTGGCGCTTTTTTTTTGAAGCATCGGTGAGCGCAATTGACAGGGAGACGGCCGGAATGACATGCTCGCTCCACCAATGGCCGCGCGTCCGTCACCCAGTATTTTCGCCCCGGAAGGCGCGATCGATCTCCATGTCTCGCCCGAATTGCGCGTGTCCCTTCGCGCCATCATCGACGAGAAGAAACCAAAGCGCCTCGTCGTGGATCTCTCCCAAGTTCCTTATATCGACAGTTCCGGCCTCGCGGTTCTGATCGGCGCCATGCAGAGCCTGGAGCTGGAAGGCGGCGTTTTCCTGCTGGCCGGCGCGCAGGAAGGCGTGCGGATGATTCTGGAAAGCGCGCGGCTCGATCAATATTTCCGCCTGTTTCCCGATGTGGCAGCGGCTCTAGCCGCACCTTAATTCCGGCCTTCCCTTTCGCAGCGCCTCTCGATTCCGAGGCGAGAAGGCTTGATAGTTTTCGGAGCTTTCCGTCAAACTACGTCTTGAAGCGGATATTCCGCTCACCCCAACCTTTGCGAAAGGAGCCGTTCGGTCCTGGCGCTCGTGGCCAGCGCCGTCATATCGGTCGACTTCTTCGATGGGACCGGCAAACGGATCTACGGGTTTTGCGCCCTGACCAAGCCGGACGATCTCGGGAAGATCTGGTTCGCGTTTGAAGGACGCGTTATTCCGCGGAGTTACGTTTACATCGAGCTCAACGATCGCCAGACCAGTACCAGGTACAAGTCGAATCTCGCCGATACGACGTTATAGAGTTACTCGCCCTTCTGTCACAATCGCTCGCATCGGTGCTCGCAGGTCGGTTTCGCCGAACCGCTTCTTCAGCGCCACCGCCACCGCGTCTGTGATGACCGGCAGCAATCCCGGATCGCGCTCGGTGATCGCAACCGCGACTGGATTCCCATGGACCAATCCCTGCGCGGCATCCTCCGCCCGGCTGGCGCCGCCCATTTTCGCGACAACCTCGATGCACACGTCGCCAAAGCCCGCTCCTTCCACGACGCCTTTGATTTCCGCCTGGTCGAAGTAGCCAAACGGGACCTGGTAAAATGTCGGCGGATCTTTTTCGAAAAAGCTGCTGATGGTTTCCTGCGCGATTCGGCCCAAGTCGTTGTGCTCCATCGAATCCCAGACGTTGAAAAGAAAAACACCGCCAGGCTTCAGGACGCGATGCACCTCGCGCGCACAGAGTGTTTTGTCCGGCACGAACATGATTCCGAACTGGCAGAGTACTGCGTCGAATGATTCATCGGCGAACGGCAGGCTGCAGGCATCGGCCTGTTGCCACTGGACCGCTTCATCGTGCCGAAATTTTCGCGCGGCGTTGCGGAGCATCGGCTCGTTCAAATCCGTCGCGACCAGTCTGGTGGTCTCGGGCAAGCGATCCCGCAGGACGCGCGTGAGGATTCCGGTGCCGCAAGCCAGCTCGAGGACGGAGCCGCGAGCGTCCACGTTCAACCGCGCCGCGAGGTCTTCAGCGTACGGCTGGAAAAGGACCGGGCCGAGATAACGGTCGTAAGCTGCCGGGATCGAGCCGGCAAACTGCGCATTCTTGTTGTCCATGTTTGTTATCGCTTCAACAGCGGCTTCAAATATCGGCCCGTGTAACTGGCTGGCAATTCCGCGATCTTCTCCGGCGGTCCCGCGCCCACGATTTTACCTCCGCTTTTTCCCCCTTCCGGTCCGAGATCGATGATCCAGTCGGCGCATTTGATCATCTCGAGGTTGTGCTCGATCACGACGAGCGTGTTTCCGGAATCGCGCAGCTTCATCAAGACTTGGAGCAGTTTCTCGATGTCGGCGAAATGCAGGCCCGTCGTCGGCTCATCGAGGATATAGATCGTGCGGCCGGTGGCGCGTTTCGCCAACTCGGTCGCGAGCTTCACCCGCTGCGCTTCGCCTCCCGAAAGCGTCGTCGCGGCCTGCCCGAGACGGAGATATCCCAGGCCGACGTCCAGCAGCGCGACGAGCCTGTCCGAAACGGACGGGACATTCCGGAAAAACCGCGCCGCTTCGTCCACGGTCAGGTTCAACACGTCGGCGATATTTTTTCCCTTGAAGGTGATCTCGAGGGTTTCGCGGTTGTAACGCTGTCCACGGCAGACCTCGCACTCAACGTAAACGTCCGGCAAAAAGTGCATCTCAATCTTGATCAGACCGCCGCCTTCGCAATTCTCGCAGCGGCCGCCTTTGACGTTGAAACTGAAGCGGCCGGCGTCATAGCCGCGCACCCGCGCCGCGGGGAGCTGGCTAAACAATTCGCGGATCGGCGTGAACGCGCCCGTGTAGGTGATCGGATTCGAACGCGGGGTCCGGCCGATCGCGCTTTGGTCGATCACGATTGCTTTGTCGAGCTGATCGAGACCCTGAACCGCACCGTGCGCACCCGGCTTATCCTTCGAGTTGTAGAAGTGGCGGAAGAGAGAGCGCCGCAAAATATCGTCCACCAGCGTAGACTTGCCGCTCCCTGAGACGCCGGTGACGCACGTCAGGCAGCCGATGGGAAACGAGGCCGTCACCTTTTTAAGATTATTTTCTGCGGCGCCAGTCACGGTCAGCCAGCCGTCGCCAATCTGCGTCGAACGCGGCTTCACTCGTTCTTTCGGCACCGCGATCCACGCGCGACCCGAGAGGTAATCCGCCGTCGGCGAATTCTTCGCGGTCAGGACTTCCGCGAGTGTCCCTTGCGCCACGATCTCGCCGCCGCGCGGCCCGGCGCCCGGGCCGAGATCGAGAATGTGATCGGCCGCGCGAATGGTTTCTTCGTCGTGCTCGACGACGATCACGGAATTCCCCAGGTCGCGGAGACGGCGCAGAGTCGTAAGCAGCCGGGCGTTGTCCCGCTGATGCAGGCCGATGCTTGGCTCATCGAGAACGTAGAGCACCCCCGCCAGGCCGGAACCGATCTGGGTGGCCAGCCGAATCCGCTGCGCTTCTCCGCCGGAAAGCGTGCCGCTCTCGCGATCGAGCGAAAGGTAATTGAGCCCTACTTCGACGAGAAACTGGAGCCGCGAATCGATCTCGCGGACGACATCGGTAACGATGTGGCGTTGCTGGTCCGTCAGGGACAGCCGGCGAACGTATTCCGCCGCAGCGTCGATCGTCAGCTGGCTGAACTGGTGGATGTTCAGCTCACGCGCTTCGGAGTCCTTAATCGTGACCGCGAGGATTTCCGGCTTCAACCGCGCGCCGTGGCAGATCTGGCACGGCTCCCGCGTCATAAACGCTCGAATCCGGTTGCGCGTAAACTCGCTCTCCGTCTCCGCGTAAAGCCGTTCCATCTGCGGCACGAGCCCCTCAAACGGCTTCGCCACCTTTGGAGTCTTCCCCTTGCCGCCTACGCTGATCTCGATCGCCTCCTCACCCGTCCCGTAGTAAAGTGCTTTCTTAAAATTCTCGGGCAAATCCGCGAACGGAATGACGTCATCGACGCCGAAATGCTTCACTAACGCGCTTAGCAGGCTGCGGTAATACGCCAGCATCGGTTTCGTTCCGCGGCGCCACGGCGTGATCGCTCCCTCCCTGAGCGATTTCTCCTTATCCGAAACCATCAGGTCCGCATCGCAGACCAGTTGCGTTCCCAATCCATGACACGCCGGGCACGCCCCGAGATGGCTGTTGAACGAAAAATGTTTCGGCGTCAGCTCACCTAACGAGTAATCGCTGTCCGGATTGCCGTAATCCGTAGTATACCGCACCGTCCCCCACTTCTCTTCTGGTTCGATGTTGGACGTTGGACGTTGGACGTCGGACGTTTTCCCCTCTTCGGATTTTAGAACCACTATCCGGTTGCCTCCCCACCGCAGTGCCGTTTCCACCGAATCCGCCAGCCGCGTCCGCACGCCTTCCCGGATCACCAGCCGGTCCACCACCGCCTCGATCGTGTGCCCCTCCGTCTTCTTCAGCCGGATCGGGTCCGGTTTGCCCAACTCCACGATCTCGCCGTCGATCCGAATCCGGACGAATCCCTCCCGCTTCACCTTCTCGATCACGTCCCGGAACTCGCCCTTCTGGTTTTGCACCAGCGGCGCGAGCAGAATGATTTTCGTATCGGCCGGGAACGCCAGGATTTGATCGACGATTTGCTGCGGTGTTTGCCGATGAATCGCCTGGCCGGTTACCGGGTCGTGCGGCTGGCCTACCGCCGAAAACAGGACGCGGAGATAATCGAAAATCTCGGTCGTAGTCGCGATGGTCGAACGCGGATTCGCGCCTGCGCTCCTTTGCTCGATCGCGATCGCGGGCGAGAGGCCTTCGATGAAATCGACGTCCGGTTTTTCCAGCTGGTCGAGGAATTGCCGGGCATAAGCGGAGAGGCTTTCCACGTAGCGGCGCTGCCCTTCGGCATAGAGCGTATCGAAGGCAAGCGACGACTTTCCCGAGCCGCTCAAGCCCGTGATAACCACCAGTTTTTCCCTCGGAATCTCGACGTGGAGATTCTTTAGATTGTGCTGGCGTGCTCCGCTGATTGAGATAGTTTGCGCAGGCATCGGACGACAAAAGTCGAACCTGTCAGTCAAGCACAACCGTCCCATTTCTCCAGCCGAAAGCCTCGATCATGAGTGAAAACGACCGCACCATTTCCCACGAAGAACTGGTCCAATTGCAGAAGAAATTCAGCGAGATCAAACACGCGATTAACAACGCGCTCGCCGTGATGATGGCGCTCTCGGAAATGTCGCAGCGCCGGCCCGATTACTCCGAAAAGCTGGCGAGCACCGTGCTAACGAAAGCGCCGCAGATCGTCTCGGGCCTGCAGGAATTCACTCAGGCCTTGAACGAGAAGGCCGGCCCGAAACCCGAAGTGGTGCCGTAGGGCGGCTGCTATCCAAGGGCGGAGGAGCTTCGAGCGAGCTACTGTTTCGGCGAAGCGGAAACGGAAGGCGCCGCGCTCACTTTCGCTGAAGCCGCGGGTGTCGTTGCCGGCCCCACCGAAATCGCCGCTGACGGCCCCGGGCTTGTCGTCGCGGACGCGGAAGGAGCGCTCGCCATTGATGGCCCCGGACTGACTGTCGCGGTTCCCGTTTCAATCGCGCTCGGCGAGACCGAAGCGCCCGGGACAGGAGTGGCGGAGATGGCGGGCACAGGCGTTGGTTCCGCTTCTATTCTGCTGCTCAGGTTACTCGTCGAAGTCGCCCTGTGGGCGTAGAGAATCGACAGAACAAAAGTGAGGAGGAAGAAAATCGCAGCGAACCAGCCGGTGATTTTGGTGAGGACGTTGGTGGTCTGGGCGCCGAAGATATTCTCGGTCACGCCCCCGCCAAACGCTGCGCCCAGGCCTTCGCTTTTCGGCCGTTGCATCAGGATGATAAGGATCATGAGCACCGAGACGAAAACGTAAATCCCCAGCAGGATGTTAAGCAGGGTGGTCATTTGGGACGGGCAATATCCCCAAACACGAGTGAGAAGCAAACGCCGAACGTCCAACATCGAATGCAGACGCCCTATTCGGATTGGGCGTTCAGCGTTGGGCGTTCGGCGTTTTCTTTATCGAATTCCAGATTACATCCAATTCGTTGAGCTCGACGTCACCCAGTTGCTTGTTCTGCCTAACGAGTTCGTCTTCCAGGCGATTGAACCGGGAAACGAACTTATCCGTCGCCTGCTGCAGCGCGCTTTCTGCATCCAGGCCACTCTTGCGCGCGAGATTGACGGCGGCGAAAAGCAGATCGCCGATCTCTTCTGCAACCGCGGCATTATCGCCGGATGCGATTGCCTCCTTCGTTTCGGCCAGTTCCTCATCCACCTTCGCGACAACGTCTGACAACTGCGACCAGTCAAAATTCACTCGGGCCGCTTTTTTCTGCGCTTTTTGGGCCCGCATCAGGGCCGGCAGGGCGGCGGGAAGGTGGGACAGATAATGCCCGCCGCCCGCGCCATTCTTCTCCTCGTGCTTGATGGCTTCCCACTGTTTCACCACGCCCGCCGCATCGCTCACGTCGCTCTTCGCGAAAACGTGCGGATGCCGCCGGATCAATTTCTCCGTCACTTCCTCCAGCACCTCGTCGATATGAAATCGCCCCGTCTCGTTCGCGATTTCCGAGTGCATGAGCGCCAGCAGAATCAGGTCGCCAAGTTCTTCACGCAGATTGGCATCGTCCCGCGCGCGAATGGCGCCCGCCACTTCGTACGCTTCCTCAATCAGCGGCGGCAGTAGCGTCTCGTTCGTCTGCTCGGCGTCCCATGGACATCCTCCCGGAGCGCGAAGTTGTGCGACGATTGCGCGCAGTTTCGCAAACGCGGTGTCGCTCAGATCTTCCACAGCGAACGATGCGTCCGAAATTCCGAGACTTCGCCGGTCGTCTTTTTGCCGACGTAAATCGTGATCCCGATCACGCTCGCGAGGGTGGCGACGAAGATGAACGCGACGATCCACGACGGAATATGGCCGACGCGCAGGGCCCGATAAAAGGCAGGGATGCCGTCCAAAGTCATGGACGCATGGAGAAAGATCTTCGTCACCCACGCGACCATGATGAGGATGAAGATGAAAACGTAATTCCGTTTCAATCGCCGCCCGACCGCTTCCAGTTTGCTGATCTTGAACGACGGCAAAATCAAATCTTCGCAGACGAGCTTCTTCCATTCGCCCTGGAGCATCTCGCGATTCTCCATCACCATCGGGACGAGGAAATGCGCTTCGAGCATCCGGACGCGGGCGCGAAAGGCATCGTAGAACCGATAGCGGCGCGCCTCGATCCAAAGCATGCCCCAGACGATGGCGAGGTTGAAAAAGAAAATCAGGTGCGGCACCTCGCGGTTCGAAAACGCGATCGTAATAATGGCGGTGCTGCTGGTGATGGCCCAGTTCGTGGTGATGTCGAGGCGCTGGCGCCAGACCATGATGCGCCCCAGTTCGCCGCGATAGAAATGCGACATCGCGTTGACGTACCCCGGATCGTAGAGGCTTTTCTGCCACGAGATCGTCGCTTCGTCCGTTGTGCCGGTGGGATTGTTTTGAGTTGCCACGAGTGCCCTGATAATTCGATAACTCGGATTCGCCCGTCAATCCAATCAATCGCGGGATGTTTCCAGATGGCCGCGCTCCTTAACGATATTCTTGATCCGAAACTGGTGGTGCTGGAATTGCGCGAGCAGACGGCCGCGGAAGCGATCCTCGAGATCGTGGAACGGTTGCGCGACCACGGCCTCGTCCACGATTTCTACAAACTGGCGGACGCGGTGATGGAACGGGAAGGCCGGGCCTCCACGAACACCGGGGAAGGGGTCGCGTTCCCGCACGCGCGGACCGATCTAGTGGATCGCCTCATCCTCGGAATCGGCCGGAGCACGCCGGGAATTTCCTTCGGATATTCGAGCGAACTGGTGCACCTGATTTTTTTAGTCGGCGTCCCGCAACGGATGGTGACCAGCTATCTGGTCTGCGTCGGTGCGCTGGCGCGGGTGGTGAAGGATAAGGCTCGGCGTGATGCCTTGATGGCGGCGACGACCGCGGAGGAATTCTTCGAGCTGATGCGCGAAGGATCATTGACGGTGGAATGACTGGCGTGTCATCCCGAGCCGCACAGACGGCGAGGGACCTCCCATTCGCAGGGTTGATTTGCTTGCGCTTGGTTAACGCCATTCGTGCGAGCTGCGCCCCTTCCGCGCTTGCGTGACGCGGATTGCAGTTGGGAGGTCCTTCGGCGCGCTTCGCCAGCCTCAGGATGACACCGCTTTCTCGCGCGCGGGGCGGTTCGCCGTTTCCCCGTAATACCAGCGATGTAAACGATACGGCGAAACCCCCGCGTTATAGAGCACAATGAACAACCCGTTCTGGATCGTCGTCCGCCAGGCGCCTTTCCGCAGGTGACGCCGCGCCGATGAGGCCACCGGCGGATCGAGCACCGCTATTTTTCCAGCGCCGCGTAGCCGCCGGGAGAACTCCACATCCTCCATCAACGGAATCTTCGCGAACCCGCCCAGCCGTTGAAACACCTCGCGCCGGACGAAGATGGATTGATCGCCGTAAAGCGTCCCGCCACGGCGCGTCAGGAAACGCGCGACCGATTCCAGCCACATCAAACGCGGGTGGCGCCCATCGAATTTTCGAAAGAATGCGCCGCCCACTACGGTTGGGTCCGCCAGCGCGATCTCGATCGCTTCGAGATGCGCAGGCTCCAGGCCGGTATCGCAATGCTGGAAGAGAAGCACGTCGCCGCTGCTCGCGGCGGCCCCGAGATTCATTTGCTGGCCGCGATTCGGCATCGAGCAAGGGATGAACGTCGCGCCCGAAGCGAGCGCAATCTGTTCCGCTTTTTCGTCGCCGGAAGCATCCACTACGATCAATTCCGAGACGCGTTCCTGCGCAGCCAGACCCGGCAGGAGCGATTGGAGATTGTCTGCGTCCCGCCAGGACGGGATGACTACGCTGATTCGAAAACGCGATTCTGAAAGGTCCGCCAGCCGATTCACTACGGCTTTTTTAGCAGACGCGCACGGGCGCGGTCGAGGGCGCGTCGTTCGGACGCGGTCAGGCTATTGATTCCGTGCTTCGAAATTTTCTCCAGAACCGGATCGATGGATTCGTGGATGTTTTCCGGCTCGACGGTGCGGCGGGACTCCGACTTTTGCACGACATGGAAACGAGGCCGCTTCCGAAATGGATTCAGCCTTTGCAGGTCGACATTGATCGGAACGCGTCCCTGAATAAACCGGATGTAGAAAAACGCGGCCAGGCAGAGGGCCCAGAGCACGGAGAGATTCCCCCACTGGTGGTTCGGAAGATATTGCATGGAGGCGAGAACCAATCCCGCAAACGCCAGCCACTTCAGGCTGACCCAGCCGAACAACTCCACGTTGGGATAGAGCGTGGCGAAGGCAATGAACATTCCCACCGAGAGCTCGTAGGACCCGAAGTAAGTCCAAGCGGCCCCGGTCGCACCCCAGGCAATCAGGACGATCGCCGGGACCAAGGTCAGAATGGCAAAGAGGAAAAGGTAACGTCGAATGCCGAGATATTTTTCCACTTCGTTTCCGCTCCAATAAAAGAAGAGGATATTGAAGAGGAAAAAGAAGGAGCTCGGTTGGATGAGAATGCAGGTGAACGGCTGCCAAATCGAGCCGTGCAAGAAGGACCGCGACTGGAAGGCGAAGGGGGTTAAATCCCAATGCGCGCTTTGCCCGATTGTCGTTCCGATCATGCCCAGCACGTAAAGCGCGGCGATGATCGCGGTAACGCGCACGGGAAACTTCCCGACCCACGTCACCGGCTGGTAGTCATCCGAGGTGGTGACTCCGAACATGTGGCAATTAACGGCGCGCCCATAACGCGCGCAAGTGGGCTCTGGAGTTGGCACGCCCTCGTGCCGGTTTCACGGCGTCGCGAAAATTTGCTTGGAGAAGCGTCCGAAGCGGCGAAACTGACAATCCACTTTCCGCCTTTTGCGAATGACCTCGAGGCCGCTCACCCATGGATAATCTTGCGCCTGCCATCTCTCCGCCGGTGGGAATCGGCGATTCGAAGCCGGCAAACGCCGCCGTGCTCGATTGGGTCCAGGAAGTCGCGCGGCTCGCGGAACCGGAAAACATTTTTTGGTGCGACGGGTCAGAAAAGGAAAATGCGTGGCTGCTTGCACAGGCGCAACGGCTCGGCGTCGTCCTCAAATTAAACGAGCAAAAAAAGCCGGGCTCCTATTTGCACCGGTCGAATCCGAACGACGTGGCGCGGGTTGAGCAGTTCACGTTGATCTGCACGCCGACCAAAGAAGAAGCCGGCCCGACGAATAACTGGGCGGCGCCGGCGGAGACCTACACGAAATTGCACGAGATGCTGCGGGGCGCGATGCGCGGGCGGACGATGTTCGTCGTGCCCTACATCATGGGGCCGCCGGATTCGCCGCTGACCAAGGTCGGATTCGAAATTACCGATTCGATTTACGTTGTGTTGAGCATGCGCATCATGACGCGGATGGGGTCGATCGCGGTGAAACGCCTCGGTGAGGACGCGAAAGGGGAATGGAACCGCGGCGTCCATTCGCTCCTGGATGT
>JALYIN010000272.1 GCA_030775765.1 Verrucomicrobiota bacterium | reverse complement strand
CCAGCGGTAGTCCGCGTCCCGGATCGCCACGGCCATGGCCTCGCGCACTTTCGGGTCGTGGAAAACCCAGTAGAGAAGCGCGCCCGTGACGAGGAGCTGAAGAATTGTAAGAAGAGTTTTTTTCATTCGCCGAACCGTTCTTTCCACCGGCTCACTGATAATCGGATTTCGTCGACGGTTCGGCGTGGACTCATTTCCCAGACAAATAAGCAGTTCGCCGGAAGGAGCGGAACAAGTTTCTCCAAATCCACCATGCCGGTGAACGGCGCCTGGTGATCCTGGCCCGGCCATCTGCAATCCTGGAGATGGCAGCCGAACGCGCGCGGCCCGATCTGGCGAAGCCATTCGGCGTGGTTCACGAATCCGAGGTTCTCCTTGATCTGGAGGTGCCCCATGTCGTGCCAGTAACCGAGCTGCGGTGAATTCAGTTCGTCGAGGAGCGCGGGCAACTCCCGTTCGCTCGGGATTTCTTCGTAACCGCGGCGGCCTTCCACGCCGAGCCGGATGTTTTTCTTGGCCGCGTATTCCGCGATTCGCTTCAGCGAATCTTTCACCCGCTCGAGATACGGCGGCGCCGCGGCTTCCCGCGTCTGCACCGCCTTCACTTTCCGGCGGACGTATTCGCGGGAAAGCATCTCGCCTTTCTTGGCGAGGGTGAGTAGTTCATCGGTGATCGGATTCATGGCGACTTGACCGCAATGGAGCACGACAAACGGAGCGCCGAGGCGTTGTGCGAAATCGATGGTCTGAAAAGTCTGGCGCACGGCGCGGTCGCGTTCCTTGGAATAGGCCGCGGAGATTTGGTAACAGTCGGGCGACGCCTGCATGATTTCGACCGGCAACGGGCAGAAGTTATGCAGGCTGGTGAACTCGACTTTGCCGGCCTCGAACATTTTCTGGATTCCAGGCATGAGCGAGATGCGAATGCCGTGACCGAGCTCGACGCGATTAAACCCGAGATCCTTGATCTCCTGCAGCATCTCGTCGCCGGCGGTGTGCCGGCCTGAGTTCCAACAGGTGGAAAAGGAAATCATCGAGAAAACCTAAACGACTGGCGCGGGCTGCGCCTCCGCACCGTTTTTTACGAGGCCGGTCGTTTTCTCACAACCAGCACGTCCAGCGGCGCCGAGAATGAGGACAGCAAGCGTGGCATAGATGACTCCGCCGAAAACAAGGGCGACCCGTAATCCAACCAGGTCCGCGAAGGCCGGAGTGAGGAGGCTGCCCACCGGCGTGAGCCCGAAGAAGCTCAAACCAAAGATGGCCGAGATTCGTCCGCGCAACGGTGCGGGCGCGCGTTCCTGCACGATCGTGCTGGCCAGTCCGAAATTTGCCGAAAGCCCGATGGCCAGGACTCCCATTGAAATTGCACTGAAAACAAAACCATCCGAGCGCGCCATCGAACAAAGCGCCAGGCCCACCAAGATCACCGCGCCGGTCATGAAACGAAATCGCAAATGGCGCGGCACGCTCAACAATCCCAGCGCGCCGAGAAGCGATCCGCTACCCGACACGGCCATGAGATAACCCATGGGGCCGGGGCCCATCTGGAGAACGTTGCGCACATACAGTGGCAGCATGGCGGAGAGGAATGGAAAAATGAAAATCGTGCTCGCGGCAATCAGCGCAATCATACAGAGGATCGTGCGATCGTTGCGGACGTAGATCAGGCCTTCCTTGAAACCAGTCTTCCGCTGTTCCTCTTCCTCGGCCGTTCCGACCGTGCGAGGAGGCAAGGAAGCGAGCGCAATGATCAGGGCAAAAAAGGTGGCGGCGTTACAAAAGAACGCGGAAGCCGCGCCCCACCATCCGACGAATATACCGGCCACCGATGGGCCGACCAGGCGCGATCCATGAAAAACCGAACGATCGAGCGCAATGGCGGTCGCGATCTGCTCCCTGGTAACAAGTTCGGGAACCAGCGCGTTGATCGCGGGCATCTCGAACGCGATGCAGGTCCCGAGACAGAACGCCAGCACGATGATGTGCCAGATTTGAATCTGTCCACTGAAGACAAGAAACCCCAGCACCAGGGCGAGGACGATTTGGACGACCTGGGTCCAGATCAGGATCTTTCTTTTATCGTAGCGATCCGCCGCTTCGCCGCCTTTCATCGCCAGCAGAATCGTGGGCACACCCGCGGCCGCGGCCGCTAGGCCGAGCAAAAAACCGCGGTTTGTCAGCGAGCTCATCACCCAGCCCTGGGCCATGACCTGCATCCACGTGCCGGTGTCCGAGATCGCCGAGCCGATGATGTAACGCCGAAACGGTCCGTGCCGCATCAGCGACAGGGTGCGCTGCCAAAAATTCTTTTCCCCGGCGTTCATCGGACAGACTCATACGCGGAGAGCGGCGGCCCCGCAATCAGGCGCCGCGCCCTGCTGCGACCGGATTGAGCCGAAAGTTGTTCGAAGCTCGATGCATCCATCCCGTCTTTGACAATATAGATGGAAATGGATACACCGGTCTGGTGGTTCCCCGCTCTCGCACGATCCTCGCGCTGCCGATCATCCTGTGGCTCGCGGTCGCAGCCCACGTCGATGCGCGAGAATTCAAGGCCATCGTGTTTAAGAAAGGCTCACCCGACCTTGGCGAAAAGATACCCCAGCAACAGCTAAAGCAATATATCACCAATATTTCAGTGCCTGATTACCGCGGGAACGAGATGCTACGCAAGTTGACGGGCATCGGCGTTTTTGATCTTCGAATAAACCCAGCAACCGGAGAAACGACAGGCATTCGCATCTTGAAGAGTACTGGTCATAGCGAACTCGATGCCTCGGCCCTGAAGGCTCTAATCAATTGGCGATTTAAGCCCGGAACTCTGACTCGGGCGATTTTCCCCTTTATGTTCGCGCACTTCCGCGATGACTGGCCCGTTACCCCAGGAGCTTTTTCAGAACGCGATTACTTGCTTAGACCTCCACGTTGATCCCGCTGGATTGGCGCTGCGGCTGGCTCAGTCAGCCTCCGAAGACGTGATAGCAACAGGACGCCAAGAATTCCCGCGAAGGGTGAGGTGAACAGCCCCGGAAAGTAGCCACCGGTAGCGACGCAAAGGAGAGGATGCCAGACGGCGTTGCCGACCATGCCGACGGCGAAAAACCAAGAGCGGGAAATACGCAACGCGCATTTCGCGTTTCACCCCAACCGCGGCGAGCAGCCACACCGCGATCCACGTCAGATTGAAGATGACGAAGAATTCACTGCGCCAGGCCACGAACCCGAGAAACTCGGGCGCGCGAATGTAAAACCGGGTCACGTATTCCTCGGTGAAATGGAAGCACTGAAAGGCGATGCCGACGAGGTAAAGGCGAATGATGGCGTCGATCGCGCTGTCTGAATTTTTCGCCGGCCGGCGGACGATGGTGAGCAGGAGCGCCATCGCCGCCACGCCGTAAAGCACGGACGGCCCCAGGATCATGCTGCGCGCGCTTTCGCTCATGTTTGGCTGAAGGCCCATGTCCAATGCCAGTGCGGGCAATGTGGGCAGCGTTCGTAACGCGTGGCGTTGCTGAGAAGAGCGGCGAGATAAATACCGTGCATTTGCATGGATCAATCGCTTCCTGGGATTAGGCTCAAATTGAAACTGGTAGGCAAGACTTAAGTCTGGTTGCCGGTCGAGTTTCAATCAATAGGCTGAGACATGCGGCCCGAAAAATTCACGCAGAAGATGCAGGAGGCGCTCCAGGCGGCGCAGGAGGTGGCGGCGCAATTCAATCAGCAGGAAATTTCCAACGAGCATTTCCTGCTGGCGTTGCTCGACCAGACGGACGGGGTGACGCGGCCGTTGCTCGAGAAGATGGGGGTGGCCATCCCCGATTTGCGCGGGCGGCTGACGGAGGAGTTGGAGCGGCGGCCGAAGGTTCAGGGCGGCAACGTCGACCAGCGAATCGGGAACGAACTCCGCGCAACGATCGACGCGGCGGAAAAGGAAATGGCGAAACTGAAGGACGAATTCCTCAGCGCCGAACATTATCTGCTGGCGCTCGCTGATGGGAAATCTTTCTCGGCTAAGCTGCTGAAGGAAGCCGACGTGACGCGGAACAAACTGATGCACGCGTTGCAACAGGTGCGCGGATCGCAGCGGGTGACGGACCAGAACCCGGAAGGGAAATATCAGACGCTGGAAAAGTACGGGCGCGACCTGACGGAGATGGCGCGGCGCGGCAAGATCGATCCGGTGATCGGCCGCGACAATGAAATCAGGCGCGTGATGCAGGTCCTCTCGCGGCGGACGAAAAACAATCCGGTTTTGATCGGCGAACCGGGCGTGGGAAAGACGGCGATCGTGGAAGGGCTGGCCCGGCGAATCATCAGCGGCGACGTGCCGGAATCGCTAAAGCAGAAAAAGCTCATCGCGATGGATATCGGATCGATGGTCGCGGGCGCGAAGTTTCGTGGGGAATTCGAAGACCGCTTGAAAGCGTTCCTCAAGGAAGTCACGGACTCGCAGGGCGAGATCATTTTGTTTATCGACGAGCTGCACACCATCGTTGGCGCGGGGGCGGCGGAAGGGTCGGTCGATGCGTCGAATCTGTTGAAGCCGCAATTGGCTCGCGGCGAATTGCGCACGATCGGGGCGACCACGCTCGATGAGTATCGCAAATATATCGAGAAAGACGCGGCGCTGGAACGGCGATTCCAGCCGGTGATGGTAAACGAGCCGAGCGTCGAGGATACGATCGCCATTCTGCGCGGATTGAAGGAGCGCTATGAAGTGCACCACGGCGTCCGAATCCAGGACGCAGCGCTCGTGGCGGCCGCCGTATTATCGCACCGCTACATCAGCGATCGTTTTCTGCCGGACAAAGCGGTCGATCTGATGGATGAGGCGGCGTCCCGCCTGAAGATCGAGCTCGATTCGATGCCAACAGAGATCGACGTCATCGAGCGCGAGGTGATGCAGCGCGAAATGGAGCGACAGGCGCTCAAGAAAGAGAAGGACACGGCGAGCAAGGAGCGGCTGAAAAAACTGGAGAGAGAACTGGCGGAATTGAAGGAGAAGTCCTCCGCGCTGAAGGCCGAGTGGCAGAAAGAGAAGGCGATCATCGACGAGCAGCGCAAGATTAAGGAAGAGCTCGATCAGGCGCGGACGGAGCTGGAACGGGCCCAACGCCGGGGCGAACTGGCGAGCGCCAGCGAACTTCAATACGGCCGGATTCCCGATTTCGAGAAAAAATTGCGCGAGATCGAGGAGAAGATCGCCGTCAGCGGTAATAAATTGTTGCGCGAAGAAGTGACCGAGGAAGACATCGCGGAGGTTGTCTCGAACTGGACGCACATCCCAGTCTCGCGGTTACAGGAAGGGGAACGCGAGAAGCTCATCCGGCTCGAGGAACATCTGCATCAACGCGTCATCGGCCAGGACACCGCGATCAAAGCGGTGGCGAATGCGATTCGTCGATCTCGCGCCGGTCTGCAGGACGAGAACCGGCCAATCGGTTCTTTTATTTTTCTCGGACCGACCGGCGTGGGGAAAACGGAGCTGTCGCGCGCGCTGGCCGAGTTTTTGTTCGACGACGAGCAAGCGATGATCCGGATCGACATGAGCGAATACATGGAGAAGCACACTGTCTCGCGCTTGATCGGAGCGCCTCCGGGTTACGTTGGCTATGAAGAAGGCGGCCAGCTCAGCGAAGCCGTTCGGCGCAAGCCCTACTCGGTGGTGCTGTTCGACGAGATCGAGAAGGCGCACCAGGATGTTTTCAACGTGCTGCTACAGGTGCTGGATGACGGCCGGATCACGGACGGGCAGGGAAGAACGGTCGATTTCAAGAACACCGTCCTCATCATGACATCGAACATCGGCTCGCAATACATCATGGAGGAATCGTCGTCGCCAGCCGAGCGCGAGCGGCTGGTCATGGAAGCGCTGCGGCAACATTTTCGCCCGGAATTCCTCAACCGAATCGACGACATCATTATCTTCGATCGGCTGACGGAGGAAGAGCTGAAGAAGATCGTCGAGATCCAACTCAAACGTCTGGTGCGCCGGCTGGAGAACCAGAAGATCACCTTGGAACTTTCGGACGCCGCGAAGGCATTCGTCGCCGGCCACGGTTACGACCCGGTTTACGGCGCCCGGCCGTTGAAGCGCGCCATCCAGAAATACATCTTGGACCCATTAAGCCTGGAGATCCTCGAAGGGAAAATCCGCGAAGGCCAGCGGATCAAAGTCGATGCCGAGAATGACAATCTGACGTTTAGCGCATCGTGAGAATTTGAACGACAAGGACAGCGCGGTGTCTTAGCTTGGCACTATGAGAAAATTTACTGGATTGGCTTTGATTGCCGCGGCGGCTTTGGCCGTGACTTCGGCGTATGCCGGCGACAAGGAGAAGGACGGCGGTTGCTGCGCGACCCACGCGAACAACAAGATGGATTGCTCGCAGACCTACGCAAAGCTCAACCTCTCGTCTGAACAAAAGACGAAGATGGATGGGCTCGTCTCGAAGTGTAACAAGGACGGCTGCACGAAGGAGAGCATGGAAGCTTTCATGAAGTCGGCGGAAGGTATCCTCTCGAAGGAGCAATTGGCGACCCTGAAGGCCGAGTGCGACAAGATGCACGAGAAGAAGGACGCGAAGGCGTAACGCCAGACAACGCAATTTTCGAAACGGCGATCCGGCGGAAAGTCGAATCGCCGTTTTGCTTAACGCTGCGCCTGTTCGAGAAGATCCGCCAGGCGCCACCCGGCCTTGTGTAATTGGTCGCGGACGGCGCGACCAGACCAGTCATAATAGGAAATGCTGTCGGCCGACTTCTTTTCCTCGGCAACCCCAGCGGCCACGACCGAACCGTCCTCCGTTTGTTTTGAGACGACGTCTTTATACTGGAGACGTTCGTGCGCTTCCCGCGCGAGTGGCAGGATCTCGTTCGCCCAGGTTTCGGCGTAATCCTTCAAGGCAACACCCGAAGCGAGCCGCCAGTTCCCCGGTTCGCGCTTAACGAATTCGCGAACTAGCTCCAGTTTGGCAACGTCGGTTTTGGCGCGTCGTTCTTCCTTCGGCATCGTTTCCGGGAAGGCCGGCAGATTTGCCGCCACGGTTTCGCTGTCCCAAAAGTAATGAAATTTCGCGTGACGCGTCGCTTCGGTTCCACCACTGGCCAGATTCAACGTTAACGTATTTCCGCCCTGGTCCTCGAGGCTCTCTGGCGCCTTGCCCGGATTGGTAGGGCGGCCTTCTTTGTCGAAAAACTCGGCACCGACATGAAGCGGCTGGTGGATGTCGCCCACGAAGTGGGCCAGGAGAATCACCGCGATCGGCTTCGTGATCTTACGAGGGTTATCTTCCGGCACTTCGCCTTTCAGGACCGCGACGCAATAAGGGATCATATGGACGATGTCCCATTTCGTGCGGCCAGCTTTGCCATCGCCATACTTTTCCCCGCCAACGAGCGGGACGTCGGTGTAGTGAAACCAATGATGGGAGGGCGTGGGAGAATTCAGGTCTTTGGTAGGCGGATTCGCCTTCCAGTAATCCCGCAGTTGCGCGTCGATGCGCGGATGGGCCGAGTAATGGAGAATGCCGGGATCATCCGGCCCGGTTTTGTCCCAGCCTCTGATTTCGTCCGGAATTACGGAGACCTTCTCCAAGGTCATGCCGTCCAGCAGGACGGCGATCTTTTTGCCGATCTCGCTTCCCGCAAGTTTTTCATCCGCTACTGCGCCGACGATTTGATGGCCGATCGGGCCGTAAGCGGCGGCCTCCTGCAGGACGAGAAGCGCGGCAAATCCAATGGCGAAGTTAAGGTAAAAAGCCATGTAAGACGTTGGTTTCAGGACGAATGAGGCATCGCGCCGACGGGTAAGTGCGGGAAACTATTTTTGCTCGAAGAGTTGCGTGCGCGCGACGCGTTCACCCTTCAGGAAAACGGTGGAAATCGCCGAAAGGGCGCGAACATCCTGGAGAGGATTGCCATCCACGATGAGCAGATTCGCCTCCTTGCCCTTTTCGACCGTGCCGATGCGGGAATCTGCGTGCAATAATTTTGCGGCATTATACGTGGCTGACTGGAGCGCGACTTCAGCCGGGATTCCAGCAGCCACCCAGAGCTCGATCTCGTGCTGCACGGTGGCTCCATGCATGACCATGAAGTTCCCGGCGTCGGAGCCGGTCACCAACATCACGCCCGCGTGCCAGGCTTTGAGGAGATTGTTGCCGCCCGTTTGGATCGACATTGGATAATGCTGCAAGCCTTCGCGCAATCCCTTGAATTGATCGCTCGCTGCCGCCTTTTCGGTGCCGCTCAGCAGATCCTTCGGCGTCACCTGTTGAACCAGCGAGCGCTTGAGCAATGTCGTGTCGCCCTTGGCGAAATTGCTCAAGCCTTCCACTACGCTCAAAGTCGGATCATAGGCGATATTTTTGGTTTTCATCTCCGCGATCGCCGCATCAGGAATTTCATCGATAAAAGAACCGTGTTCGACGGAGTCGGGCCCGAGCGCGACTGCATCGATGACGTCTTTGCTATTTCCGGTGTGAATGGCCACTGGGAGTTTGCGGCCGTGCGCTTCCTCCACCACCGCGCGCAGGATCTCTACCTCCATGCGATTGAACGTATAGCCCGGGACGCCGGCCTCGAGAATTCCCTTGATCGCGTCGACGTGCTGCGCGGCAAGGTCGTCCACTTGCGTGCGAGCCTCCTCCGGGCTCTTCGGCGTTCGGACAAACTGCGCGTTGAATGATGCCCGCATCGCTTCCGGGATGAAGCGCGCGTACTCCGTCCCGTGCCCGCCTTCCGTCGTAAAAAGCGGTCCGCAGAAAAACAGTTCAGTGCCCAGTTTTTCGCCGGTGCCGAATTGCTGGCGCCACTTCAGCAGGTCATCAAGCCGGTCTCCCGCGCTCCTGACCGTCGTAACCCCGCAATACAAATAGGACTCGAGCGCACGCTCGGAACCTTTGGCCGCGTCGTACTTCGTGAAATCCTCGGGAAAGCCGCCGCTGGCTCCGAGGTGCACATGCACGTCGATCAAACCCGGAAGAATCGTTTTGCCGGCCCCATCGATCGCGTCCGCGTTTAAGGTTTTCGCGTCGGGGGAATTCCCTTCATAGATATTTTCGATCCGCCCGTTGCCAATCAACACGGCGCCCGACTCAATGACCTTGCCGTTGCCGACAAAGATGCGCGCATTTTGAATGAGCCAATTGTGCGTACGCGCGCGCTCTCGATCGAGAATCCGCGCCTTGGTCAGCTCCTGCCGGCTCCAAACCTGATAACCGCCCAGCAAGAAGAAAGGCAGGAGCGCGACCAGCACCCAGAGTTTGGCGGAAGGCCGCAGTTTCTCTTCCTTTTCCCAACGGAAGAGTTTGGTGGCGATGAAAAGCGCGAACAGCATGGTCACGACCAGGGCTAAAACCGATTTGGAATTCTGCCCGATCGTTTCCCCGCGCTGCAAAATCCCGGCCATTCCCGTGACCAAGTAGCTGGCCGGAATGAATTGGGTTACGAGCTTCAACCAGTCCGGCATGAACTGGAGTGGAAAGCTCGCGCCGCTCAGGAAAAGCATCGGCATGTAAATGATCTGAATGATGATGTTCGCCTCTTGTGACGAGTTCACGACTGCGGCGATGATCAGGCCGAAGGCGCGAAACGCCGCGACTCCGAGACAAACGAAGACGATCAGCGAAAACCAATTGGACGGATACGCCATCCCGAAAATGTTGTGCGCCAGGAACAACATGAGAGCGACGGTGGGGATATAGAGGATCACGCCCATGGCGATCGACGCGCATAAGAGCGGCACCGGGGTTATGGGGGTAACCTTGTAACGCCGCAAAATATTTTCTTCCCGCTCCTGGACGGCTCGCATCCCGGCGCCGAAGAAACCGGTTCCCAGGATTCCTATCGTCGTGACCATGGTAACGACCAGCAGGATTCCGCTGCCATATCGGCCGAAGGCAAAGCCGAAAGCGAAAAAGAAGATGAGGGGAAAGAGGTAATTGAAGAAGAGCACGGCGCGGTTCCGCCGCGCGAGCTTCAGGTCGATCTTGAGGAAGGCGAGAAA
>JALYIN010000271.1 GCA_030775765.1 Verrucomicrobiota bacterium | reverse complement strand
ATTGAAATCCACTGCGCGGAAATGCAGCTCGCGATGTGTTTCCGAGAGCGCGTGTTCCATCGGCAGGCGCGCGGCGCCGAAAAGCAAGACACTCAGGATCACGGCCACCGCGCGCATCATAATTCTTTCCGATAAAATACGGTCCAGGCCAGGGCCAGATAGAAGCTGCAGTAGAACAGCCCCATCGCGATCGTTTTCAGCAACAGCGCGGACGGGATGGGGTTTCCGGCTACGACGTCGTCGGTCAGGTTGAACAATTGCAGGTCGGGAAAGATCAACGCAATGAGGGCGAGAAAGGTCTTCGTAAACACTCCGGCGCTGTTTGTCTGCAGCCAGTATTCGCGCGCGATCGGCTGGAAGTGACCGATGAAATAAACGAAAGCCATCACGATGGTGGTGAAGATGGTGCTCGTGGCGAAGGTCGATAGGAAAAGGGTAAGCGTGGCAAGAAGGCATCCCTTCGCGTAGATCATCGCAACGCCGGAAAACAGATTCACGTTGAAGGCGGAGGTGCGCACGAGGCGCAACGCGTCGGCGCTTTGCTCGCCGGGCGCCGCGGCCATCTGGCGCGCCGTTTCGTTGAGCACGCTTTGTTCGCGCAACAGCAGGACCGCGAAAAAGAGCGAGCTCATCGCGAGGAGACTGAGCGCGAGAAGCAGCAGGACTCCGAGCAATTTCCCGGCGAGATACTCGAAACGCGAGACCGGTTTTGCCAGGACGGTGTAAGCGGTTCGGTCTTCAATGTCCTGCGGCAGCAGGCGGGCCGTTGCGATCACGGCGAGCAGCGATGTGAAAATGCTCATTGCGCCAAGTGCAATATCCTTCAGCACCTGGAATTCCTGCTGGAAAGTCATCCGGGCCATGAAGACCGAGCTGCCGATCAACAGCAGGGCGAAGAGGAGGAGCACGTAAAAGATTTTTAACCGCGTCAGACCGGTGAATGTGTTGCCGGCGATCGCGGTCATCCGCGAAAACGAGAAAGCGCGATGGCGGAGATCACTCATTGGCGTTTTCGTTCGGCGCTTCGGTCGCTTCGAGAAACAATTGTTCCAGGGAGGTTCGCGGCCGCCCGCATTCGATGACGCGCGCACCGGATCGCGCCGCCAAATCACCGATCGCCTCGAGCAGGTCCGGCCCGGCATTCTCCAGGACAAATTGGGTCTGGTTCTCCACTCCCAGCAGCTCATTGAGGGCACCTTCCCGAACAAGAACTCCATTCGACAGGATCCCGACACAATCGCAAATCTCCTGGACCTGCCCGAGCAAATGCGACGAAAGCAGGACGGTGACGCCGCGGCTTTTTAGCTTCAGGATGAGGTCGCGAATTTCGCGCGCGCCTGTCGGATCGACACCGGCCGTCGGTTCGTCGAGGACGAGCAGGGCCGGTTCCTGGATCAGCGCCTGGGCCAGTCCAATCCGTTGCAGCATGCCCTTCGAATAACCGGCGAGCCGCCGCTTGCGTGAACTCGTTAGGCCAACGAGCGCCAGCATTTCCTCGATCCGGTTTTTCAAGACCGCGCCTCGGAGTCCGCAAAGTTTTCCGTAGAAGCGCAACGTCTCCTCACCGGTCAGGAATCTGTAGAAGTAGGGGCTCTCCGGCAGGAAACCCACCGATTCCCGGCTGGCCACTCGATCGCTGTCGCGCCCGAAGATTTTCGCCTGACCACGGGTTGGCGGGACAAGACCGAGAATGATTTTCAGGGTCGTGCTTTTTCCCGAACCGTTCGGCCCCAGCAGCCCGTAGATTTGCCCGGTTGCTACCTCGAGATTCAAATCGCGCACTGCGACCACCGACCGCCGTTGAAACGGGACCGGAAAAATTTTCGTGATGCCGGCGAGAGATACGGCGGATTCAGTCATGCCGGATTTCGAAGCCGCGAAAGGCGGGCGGATTGGGCAGCGGCGTTTCGCTGTGCTTCCTAATATGAGCGCGCAGCTCGCTTTGCAGGATGGCTTCGAGAAAGGCGCGGACTTCCTCCTCATCGCCGGAAGCCTGGAGCTCCACCCGCCCGTCGCGGAGATTGCGCACGGAGCCGGTAACGTCAAAACCCTTCGCGACGTTCCTCACCGACCAGCGAAAGCCCACGCCCTGGACATTGCCTTCGTAAAAGACCTGAACGGATGCCGTCACGCATCCGAAGATTGCTGTGCCTCCGCCTCGGCGGCAACGGCGTTTATTGCTCCGGGGCGGGAAGGGGGAGCTCAGTGGGTGGCAAATCTTCCGGCGGGAGAATCAGGCGCGGATCGTTCGAGTTCAGATTAAATTGTTCCACCGGCGGCTGAGTGGATCGAGCTGTGAGCGGATCAGTTTTCGGCGCGGTTACCGAAGCGAGAAGCGCGGCCGATGCCGGCCGGAGTTCTTCGCTGGAGACATATCCCTGTTCGCCCGTCGCCACCACTTCGACTTTGCTGTAACCGAAGGAAGGGCGAATCAATTTCACCACAGTGTCTCTCGAAAGCGTTGAGTCAGGATTAACACCCGCTCGCGGTCCACGCCGGAAGAATGCCGCTGATTCCACCGAAACGACGAAAACCTTGCCGTCGCGTTTTGCCGTGGTCGTTGTCGTTACCGCCGGCTTGCTCGCGCTGGAGCACCCGGTGAAAAAGATCGCCAGGAGGGCCGTGGCCGGGAGAAATCGAGAGCAATTCACTCTGTGAATTTAAGCACGTGGCGCGCCACGGTTATTTATAGGAATAGACCAGGCAAACCGTGGACGGTTCGCCTTCCAGGCTGACCGCCACAAAGTATTGCCCGCTCGTTGTCGGCGAAAACCCGGCCGATGCCCGTTCGCCTTCGCTGTAATTTTCCGTCGTCAGCGGCTTGCCGGTTTCATCGTAGAGATCGACCGCGATTTTTTTCGCCTTCGCATTCGCGGCCGCGGCGGAAAACCAATACTGATTTCCCGCGTACAAGTTCACCGCGATGAGGGCGCGCTCGGACCGCTTGATCTGTCCGGCCCAATGACCGTCGCGCAACTTGAACCCTTCGTTGGAGAAAGCCCCCGTCAGGTCGAGCACCTGCTTGTGCGCCTCGACTTCCTCGTCAGTTTCCGCCCAGACAAACGCCGCCACGGCGAAGAAGGTCAGCCCGGCAAGAATCAGCGCGCGCTTGTTCATTTCGCGTCCCCTTTGCTCTGGATCTCCTCCATTAGCTTCGTCACCGCCGTATTCAGCTTCTTTACTTCGTCGAGAGTCGGGCCTTTGCCGAATTGGAACGTGACCAGTTTTTCCACGGCGGTGAGCTGATCGTTCACGCTCCCGACCAGTGGCTCTGCTTTCAAATCCATGCTGATTTCATTGAGCTTGCTGTGGATGAAACTGACCACGGCCGGCTGCCGTAGCACCTTCGCGCTATTCTCGTCGTAATTCTTTATGACGGCAGCGCTGACCGCCTGGGTCCCCCGGATCCAGCCACCGAGGCTAACGAGGATGACGAGGTCCTGGTCGCGATGCGATTGCATGGAAGTCTTCACTTCGTTTTGCGTCGCCTCGAGTTCCTCGTGGAGCGCGTCCCATTCGCTGTTCTCGGCGAATTCGTTAATGCTGTTGCCTCGGCTCAGCACGTTCTCGCTGACGCCGAGCGCCTTCGCGAGCTTGACGATATCGGTGCCGATGTTTTTCACCTGCTGGCTGTCCTGTGCCTCGA
>JALYIN010000270.1 GCA_030775765.1 Verrucomicrobiota bacterium | reverse complement strand
AATGAGTCGGAACGACGAGAGCCGGAACTCGCGCCGAAATGAAACTCGTCACGCAGACAAAACCGACGACGGCTCCCCCTCGAATTTCCGCGGGCCTTGTCCAAATATTTGCGGCCTATAGCCGCCGATATTTGCGTCGGCGTTTTCACACCGTCCGCATTTTGAAAAACGGAGTGCCGCCCCGAGACCTGTCGCGTCCGGTAGTGATCTACCTCAATCACTCAGCATGGTGGGACCCGCTCATCTGCCTGCGCCTGGCGGAAACATATTTTGCGGACCGCGCGTCCTATGCGCCGATCAACGCCGTCGCACTTCAGCGCTACGGCTTCTTCAAACGTCTCGGATTTTACGGCGTCGAGCCGGCGTCAGTGCGCGGCGCCATGACATTTCTCCGGACCACGCGAGCCATCCTCGGCTCTTCTCAAAACGTCGTCTGGCTCACACCCCAGGGACGTTTCATCGACGTGCGCGAGCGTCCACTCCGGCTTCAGCGCGGGATCGGAGAATTGGCCGCGCAAATCGACAACGCAATTTTTCTACCGCTGGCGATTGAATACGCTTTTTGGACTGAGCCGCGCCCGGAGATTCTGGTTTCGTTCGGCGAACCGACCATTCCTCGAGACGACTCTCGTCGCGGCGCGCAGGAGTGGACGGAATTTTTCAGCAACGCGCTCGAGGAAGTACAGGACGAATTAGCAGCGCGATCGTGCCGGCGTGATCCGACCGAATGGCTCGTTCTCGATAAAGGAAGATCGGGCGTCAATGCAATCTACGACACATGGCGCGAATTAGGTGCGCGCATCCGCGGAAAACAATTCGTGGCTGACCACCACGTCGAGGATTTCAAGTGATCGTCTGGATCGCCGGAGCCGGCTTTCTGCTCGCCTTAGTCCCGGCCGTTTTGCTCCTGCGCAACCTCGCTCTTTATTTGCCTCCACAGGCGAGCAATCCGCATCGTGCGCATTGTTCCGTGCTCATTCCGGCTCGCGATGAAGAGGCCAACATCGAATCCGCGGTGCACTCGGTCTTGCAACAAGAAGATGTTGATCTTGAACTGATTGTCCTCGATGACGCTTCGACCGATTGCACGGCAGACATCGTCCGTGAAATCGCCGCGAGCGACGATCGAGTTCGCCTCGAAACCGCTGCGCCGTTGCCGGCCGGCTGGTGCGGGAAACAGCACGCCTGCTACACCCTTGCGCACTTCGCGCGGCACCCGTTACTCATCTTCATCGACGCCGATGTGCAATTGCAACCCGGCGCGCTCGCCCGGATCTGCGGATTTATGGAGCAAAGTGGCGCCGCGCTGGCCAGCGGTGTGCCGCAACAGGAGACACAAACTTTTTCGGAGCAGCTCCTCATTCCACTCATCCATTTCGTATTGCTCGGATTTCTGCCAATCCAGCGCATGCGCGACAGGCGCGATCCCGCGTTAGGCGCAGGCTGTGGCCAGTTGTTCGTCGCGCAACGGGAAAGTTATTTTGCCTGTGACGGCCATCGCGCTATTCGCGGAACGCTGCACGACGGTTCTAAATTACCGCGCGTCTTCCGTGCCGCAGGCTTTGCCACTGATCTCTTCGACGCCACCGAGATCGCCGTCTGCCGAATGTATTCCAGCAATGGCGAAGTATGGAGTGGTCTCGCTCGAAGCGCGCATGAAGCCCTGGGTTCACCGCAGTTGATCGGACCCGCGACGCTCTTGCTTTTCGGTGGCCAGGTTCTTCCATTCCTCGCGCTCGCCGCGATTCCTTTCCTCACTCCGGCATTCTCATTCGCTCTCGCCTTATCGATTTTTGGAATAGTTGCCGCGTTCCTTCCCCGTTTCATTTCTGCCGCGCGCTTCCGCCAGCCGTTTCTAGGCGCGATCCTGCATCCGCTCGGCATCTGCGCCCTTCTCGCCATCCAGTGGTTCGCATTTTTTCGGGCCGTGCGAAACCGACCCGCGGTCTGGCGCGGACGTTCCTATTTTCAACCCAACCTCGACAGCTCAGATACCTATGTTCACCAAAATTGATTACCCGTTCCTCATCGCGACGTTCGCCAGCTTCGTGGCCAGCGTCGCTCTCTGGTTTCTCGTTAACCGCGACTACGGCCTGTTCGTCGGGATCTGGGTTCCGAGCATTCTTTCCCTCTGGGTTGGAGTGCGCGTTGCGATTTTGACCACCATCATTTCGAAAAAACGAAAAGACTAATGGACTACCTCATCGCAATCTTTGGTCTTGGCCTGATCGTTACCTTCATCGTCATTGTAGGTCTTGCGCGCGCTGCCGAATTCGCCAAAGCAGAGGCCTCGCGCGTTGGACGCGAAGGCAGTTAAATTCCCCACGGTCTGCTCGGGTTTTGAAAAGGGCCCGGGCTGAAAAAATTCCGGCAGATAGCATTCCTTCTTGATTGAGGAATCGCGCATCGCTTTGCTTCACTGAGATGGCTGGCGAATCTGTTGATCAAATCTTCGTCAACGCGAAGCGATGGCTGCTCGCCTGGCTCGTTGATGCACCCGAGGGGGTGAATCAACTCGCATCAAGTCTCATCAATATCTTCTCGCTGCTCACCGTCTTCATGACACTCTTCGCGCTGATCTCGGTCCTGGAGCGGAAAATTCTCGGGCGCATTCAGAATCGTTACGGGCCGAATCGCGTGGGGCCGTTTGGTCTTCTCCAACCACTGGCCGACGGCATCAAGCTCCTCATCAAGGAAGACATCGTCCCGGTGCGCGCGGACAAGGTGGTCCATTTTCTCGCGCCGATCATGATGGCGGTGCCGGCGATTCTCGCGCTCGGGGTGATTCCGTACGGACGAAACATGACGGCGTTTTCGATCGATGGCGGGATCCTGTTTTTCTTCGCGGTCGGCTCGGCGACGGAGCTGGCGGTGTTCATGGCGGGCTGGGGGAGTAACAACAAGTTCTCGATGCTCGGCGCCATGCGCGCGATCGCGCAGATGGTCAGCTACGAATTACCGCTCATCATTACCGTCTTGCCGGTCGTGATGATCGTCGGGTCGCTCTCCGCCGATGCGATCGTGCAGGCGCAGGCCGGATATGCGCACGGCTTCGTGCCGCGCTGGTTTGTCTTCACGCCGTGGGGCGCGGCGGCTTTCATCTTATTTTTCGTTTCCGGCCTGGTGGAATCGAACCGAACGCCGTTCGACGTGCCGGAAGGCGAATCGGAAATCGTGGCCGGTCACATGACGGAATATTC
>JALYIN010000269.1 GCA_030775765.1 Verrucomicrobiota bacterium | reverse complement strand
GAACTGCTAACGTCACAAAGACTATTTTAAATCAGTGCAACACGATTTTCGCGATGCGGACTTTCGACGATACGGGCAAGGATTTCTTGGCAAACTACATAGGTGCCGATTACGCGAATTCCTTGTCATCCCTCTCGGAACGGCAAGCAGTGTTCTTCGGCAAGGCCTCCAGTTGTGAAAATCCGATTTTGATTCGCCTAAACGACAGGGAGGCCTTCGTAGAGATCTTCCGCGCCGAGAACCCGCCACCTGCGATACCCGCACCGGATAATAATGCCCCTGCACAGGCCGAACCCGCCGAGCCGCCTATCAACGCTTCGGACAATGATCTTATCCTTTAGTAAATGAACAACCCCGCAGCTCTCGTCCAGAAGCTCTGGAACTACTGCAATATCCTGCGGGATGACGGCCTGTCTTACGGCGATTACGTGGAGCAGTTGACGTTTCTGTTGTTCCTGAAAATGGCGGACGAGCAGTCGAAGCCGCCGTTCAACAAGCCCTCCCCGATTCCGCAAGGTTTCAGGTGGCCTGCGCTGCTGAAGCTGGATGGCGACGATCTCGAAATTCATTACCGCCATACCCTGGAAGAACTCGGCAAGCGGTCAGGCATGCTCGGCGTTATCTTTCGCAAGGCGCAAAACAAAATCCAGGACCCGGCCAAGCTCCGCCGGCTCATCGTGGACCTGATCGACAAGGAGCAGTGGTCCAGCCTTCCCGCCGACGTGAAGGGCGACGCCTACGAAGGCTTGCTGCAAAAGAACGCCGAGGACGTGAAAGGCGGCGCGGGCCAATACTTCACCCCGCGTCCGCTCATCGCCGCGATGGTGGACGCGATCGCTCCGCAACCGTCCGAAGCCGGACACGCGGTGATGATCTGCGATCCGGCCTGCGGTACGGGCGGGTTCCTGCTCGCGGCGCATGATTACATCGCGAAGCATTACCAGCTCGACCGGGCGCAAAAGAAGAAGCTCAAGAGCGGCACCTTCCTCGGCATTGAGCTGGTGGACAGCGTCACGCGGCTCTGCGCGATGAACCTGCTCCTGCACGGCATCGAGTCCGAAGGCTCTCCTGACCAAGAGCGTGAGGGGCAGGATGCCACTTTTGCGCTCCCCGTCGTGACCAAGGATGCGCTCGCCGCAAAGCACGGCGAATACGACATTGTCCTGGCCAATCCGCCTTTCGGCAAGAAGAGCAGCGTCACCATCGTCAACGAAACGGGGGAAACGTCGAAGGAATCGCTCATCATCAATCGCGACGACTTCTGGGCGAGCACGAGCAACAAGCAGCTCAACTTCCTCCAGCACATTTTCACCATCCTGAAGCAACACGGCCGCGCCGCAGTCGTGCTGCCGGATAACGTCCTCTTCGAAGGCGGCGCAGGTGAAACCATCCGACGCGCCTTACTCAAGCAGGCCGACGTGCACACCCTCGTGCGCCTGCCCACCGGCATCTTCTACGCGCAAGGAGTGAAGGCGAACGTCCTCTTCTTCGACCGCAAACCCGCGCAAGAAAAACCGTGGACGACCAAGCTCTGGATCTACGACCTGCGCACCAACCTGCATTTTACCCTCAAGGAAAACACCCTTAAGCGCAGTGACCTCGACGACTTCGTGAATTGCTACAATCCGAAGAATCGCCACGAGCGAAGGGCAACCTGGTCAGAGAAAAACGAGAAAGGCCGATGGCGGTCCTACAAATACGAAGACCTGATCAAGCGTGATAAGATCAACCTCGATATCTTCTGGCTGAAAGACGAAGCCCTCGAAGACAGCGCGAATCTTCCAGCTCCGAAGTGATTGCGGCCGAGATTGTGGAAGATTTAGAGGCGGCGCTGTCGCAATTTGCCGCCATCGCCGAGGACCTGAAAAAGTGATTCCGCCGGCATTGATTGACTCGAACTACCCAGTTCTCGGGCCACGCCCGTGCTTCGCACGTCTATGTCGCACAGCTTTCCACTGGCTCCATTCGCAGCTTCCATCTGCTCACCCTTCAGGCTATGGTCCATCTCGCACGCTTCCCGGCGGCTGGATTGTCGAAGACCTCCAAGCCGCCCTCACCCAATTCGCCGAAATCGCGAACGATCTCAAACGCTAATACAACATGAATCATCTGCGCAAACTCGGACTGGCGTCGTTTCTTTTTCTCGGGCTCGGGCTTTTGTGCGGAAAAACTTCGTGGACGGCGGAGCGCTGGTCTCCGTCGACGGCGCTCACCGTAACGCTGATCTGTTACAGCGTGGGGCTGGTCCTGGCGCTAATGGCGTTCATGCAAGCGCGGCGCGGCCAGAGTCTCGACGGGACCACGAAGTTTCTCGCTCGCGCCCCGCTCGCTCTCATCACCATCGGCGTCCTGATCGTTTTCCTTCGGGCTATGAGTGGTTTGTAGAGGGGGGAAACCTGCGGTGCGCGGGGTCGCTCTACCCTTTCCGTTCAACATGCGTAGCTAGCTCTTGCCACCGGCCGTGGAAATTAAAACATGGGGCCAATCACGTGCAGGACGATGTCGGCCGAGAAGTGGGCGAGCATGGCGGATTCCAGCCCGCGCTTCCAATAAAGATAGCCGAAACCAAGCGCGACCAGGGCGTTCAGGGAAATGACCGTGGTCACCAGCATTGGGGTAAGGGGGTCAGCTGCGCCGCTAAAGGGAGGTGACCGGCGCCAAAGGCTACAGCTACCAGGATGTTCGCGAGCCAGAATGCTCCCGGCGAAGGCAGGCCCGAGACCGTTTTCCAAACTTTGCCGGCGAGCCAGGCGACAAGCGACATGAGAAACAAACGCATCAGAATTTCCTGCCCAGGCCACCGTAGAAGCAGGCCAGGAATCTTTTCCAGAGCGGCATTGCGCCTTCGGTAGCTACGGGCAAAGCCGTGAGGGCAGCGCCCAGCGGGCTACGCAGAAGAATGAGCGTGACAAAACCCAGCCCCAGACCCGTGAAACAAGAGACCCAGGCCCACCGGCGCCATGCCGGCCGCGGATAGCCGTAAAGCCAGGCCTCGAGATACGGCGCGCCCAAACCAATTTTCCGGGCGACCAGGAGCCCCAAACCTGTGGCGATGCCAAAATTGGTGACTCCCTGAATTAACGCGATCAGCGGCAAAGGCAGTCGCAAGGGGCGCCCGGCAAGGATGGGACCGATGACTATTGTGAGATACGGCAGCAAAGCCAGCACACTGAGAATGGCGCCTGCGAGGAGAACGAAAAAAAGGCGCCAAGGATAGTATTGCGGATTAGAAACCGACCTGGGCTCCACGCTGGAAAGTTACCGGCTTACTAAAGACCTGCGACAAGAAGCTTTTATTAGGAAAGTCGGGTAACCGCGACTATATCGGGACTGAGCCCTCCGCGGCGAATGGCGAGAGCGGACAAATCGAATCCTTTCAACGATCTCCGGCGATCGGGGCATTCCACAATTTGAAAGAGTAGCCGGAGCCGCTGGTCCCTTTCAATCTTTAATTCGGACTCAGATCCAAACTCACACATAGTCGTTTGGGAGATGGCCGGCGAGGTTACCTTGAGTTGCAGTGGGGATTGCCTCAATATCCTCCCCGCGGTACAAAGCGAATCCAGGACTATGGCGCACGATGTTTTTATCTCTTACTCTTCGCACGACAAACCGGTAGCTGACGCCGTTTGTTCCGCACTCGAAAACGCGTCGCTCCGCTGCTGGATTGCTCCGCGCGATGTTCAGCCGGGGCGATCCTTCGCCGGAGAAATTACCCGGGCGATCCAGCAGAGCACCGTAATGGTCATGATCTTTTCCGCTCACGCAAACGAGTCGGAACAGGTTCTTCGCGAAGTCCAGCTCGCGGTCGAGGCTAAGTTGCACATCATCCAATTCCGAATCGGAGAAACCCTGCTCAACGATGATCTAAAATACTATCTAAGTACTCCGCATTGGCTGGACGCGCTGACGCCACCATTGCAAGCCCATTTGACGCGACTCACAGCGGCCATATCGTCGCTAACCGGTACCGACGAAAGCAGGCTCAAAGCGAATCAACGAAGCGAATCGCCGGCCGTTTGTTCCTCCCAACCAGCACTCCGGGGAGAGCGAGGGAAGAAGGACTGGATGATTGTTGCCGCCGCTGTCATCCTGATCGGAGTTTTCGGTGTAACGGCTTATCTGTATCGTGATTATCGCCGGCGGGCCGTCACTTTGGCACAAGCTCGCAAACCAACCGGTGAGGCGACATCCCCGAAACTGAGTTCTCCGATCGACGATCCTGCTGCGGCGCCCCTGTCAGGTGCAAGTCCGTCTGTTCCAATGCCGAGTCAAGCATTGGAAAACAGTCTGGGAATGAGGTTTGTCCCCGTGCCCGGGACAAACGCGTTGTTCAGCGTCTGGGACACTCGAGTCCAAGACTACGATGCTTTCGCAAAGGCAACGGGGCACAGAATCGAAAATGTCCCATTCGAACAAGGGCCCACCCACCCAGTCGCGAATGTCAGCTGGGGAGATGCGAAAGCTTTCTGCCAGTGGCTAACAGAGAAAGAGCGACGCGAAGGGCGTCTTAGTCCTGGGCAGGAGTATCGGCTTCCTACCGATCGCGAATGGAGCGCTGCGGCGGGACTAAGTAACGAATCTGACGGCACCCCTATGGACAAGGATGGTAAAATTAAAGACATATTTCCCTGGGGAACACAATGGCCGCCGCCAAAGGGTTCCGGAAATTTTGCTTCCGCACTACAGGTTGACGAATATCCGTTCACATCTCCTGTGGGAACTTTCCCCGCGAATGAATACGGACTTTACGACCTTGGGGGAAACGTATGGCAATGGTGCGAAGACTGGTCGGATGACTCTCGCTTTAGTCGTGTCCTTCGCGGTTCAACGTGGTTCAATGACGACCCTCAACAAATGCTGTCTTCTGATCGGTTTATATGTCCACCATCGACCCATTATGACGGAGGCTATTTTGGTTTTCGTTGCGTTCTTGGTACCACGCTAAGCGTCAAGTGAGGGGAGCTAATAGCGAGTCGCAAGCTGGCCATTCTTTCATGTAACCGCCTCAGTGTGCCAAGGCTTCGCTCCAACCGTTCGTCGGAACGTCGAAAGAGAAGATTCCCTTCGAGAATTCATCCGGCATCAGGCCGGATATCTCGAAGATTGCGACGGCCTGGGGGCATTTGGCGGAGACGACTTCCCGGTCAAGTGCTAGCCCTTGGCACAGATAGAGCGGAGGACGATGTCAGAGGACAAAGAAAGGAAGACGCCCCGTGTCTTCCGACGCGGGGCGTTGTTGGATGACGAAATGGTTGTTTAAGCCTAAGCGGCGGTCGGGGCCTTCGACATTGATGAGGTCGAAATGTCTTCTGCTCCCGCCTTCTGAAAGACCGCTTTCGCGCGATCTTTTTCGTCGCCGTCGTGCGCGTGCACCGCGATCAGGTAATTTCCAGTCTTGAGTTTGTCTTCGTAGCGTTTCGCTTCGATTTCCGGGATGCCCATTCCGATCAAACCGCCTACAACGCCGCCGGTGGTCGCTCCGATCGCAGCGCCGCTGAGTGCGGCCATGATAGGACCCGCCGCGATGAATGGTCCGACGCCCGGGATAGCAAGAGCGCCGATCCCGGCAAGAAGACCGAGCACGCCCCCAGTGAGTCCTCCAGTGGCGGCACCCGTCGTGGCGCCTTCGGGCGCCTTGGTAGCTTTCACATGTCCTATGTCGTGCTTGCCTTGATTGTCCGGCAGCAGGACGGAAATTTCCGAAGAGGGGAAGCCGGCGCGTTGCAGGCCCTCGACAACTTGTTCCGCCTGGGCGTGAGTTTTAACGATACCGAATACTGAAGATTTTGACATATGAGTTGAGTTCCTTTTTTTTGGGTTAGTTAACTTACTTCGAAGCTTTTACTTCGAGTTGGTTATCGATTTTCGCCTTGCCGGCCGCGGATTGGGCTAACTTTGCGATCGTCGCTTTCTCCTGGGCGCTTTTCACAGGGCCACGGAGCGTTACCATTCCGTTAGCGGTAATGATTTTCACGTTCTTCGCCGTCATGGAGAGCGACTTTTCCCCGACGACGGCGCGACGAATGGCCGCGGTGATTTTTATGTCCTCCGGGCGATTGGATTGATCGCCAGCGGTTTTTGTCTGACCGGATCTGTCGCGCTCGTTCTTCGCGGTATTGTCCGCAGCCGTATTGGTCGTATTGTCCGCAACCGGCTTTTTCGCAGCCGGCTTCTGCTTAGCGATCGCGGAGATGGTGAAGGCAAGAGCGATAAGAAGAGTTAGAGTAATTCGTTTCATATGGATTTAAGTGCGCCGCCATTACACGACAAAATGGAAACGGAATTGCTTTCCTCGCCGGACTTATTTTTCGGAGATTTAAGGAATATCGGCGACGCACCCGATCGCGCGGGGCGCTGGGGAAGTGACCAGTGACGAGTGGGAAGATGATCTACCTTAGC
Source organism: Verrucomicrobiota bacterium (assembly GCA_030775765.1). GTDB lineage: Bacteria > Verrucomicrobiota > Verrucomicrobiia > Chthoniobacterales > UBA10450 > AV80. The sequence continues at coordinate 3,732 of JALYIN010000269.1, read as the reverse complement.
CTCGCGACCCTAATTAATCTTTTACGGCGGTATCCGGCCAAATGTTTCCCTGCTGCGTTCCGTGGCGATGCTTGAACGCGTTTTCGGGCGGCTATTCTTCACTCTGCTGGTGACGCGGCTCGCTGGCATTCACCCAGCCCAAGCTTTGTAACAACGGCGTGGGATGCCGCAGATCACCGCAATAGCTAAGGGTCAGAGAAGGTGATCAGCGACCAATGACCCGAGGTTATTTCCCGAAGACTTTCTTTACGTCGCCGATTTTCTTTTGAATCTTGCCGCCGACCTTTTCGTCGGTGCCCCGATCTCGCAAGTTGGGATTGCCGATCGCTTTCCCGCTCTCCTCCTTAACCTTGCCTGCGGCTTCACGGACACTGCCCTTAATTTTGTCTTTTGTGCTGGATCTCATACATAGGATACGCAGCCCGCAACCTGTCTGCGCGGACTTTTCGGTTGTGATTTGAAGGGCGCTGGTCTCCCGGGGAACGTCAACGTTGCAAGACGTTTCACGCTGGAGGCATCGCGAGCCGGTTAGGAGGTCCGAGTAGGCTGGCCCAGCGCGCTCGCGCTGGGGACGCTCCTCTCACCAGTTCGAGCTTACTTCTTCTCAAAGAGCGGCAGGTACGTCTCGAAATGTTCCAGTTTCATTTGGTCGACCGGGATGAAATGGAAGGCCGCCGAATTAACCGTGTAGCGTTTTCCGGTCGGCGACTGCGGGTCGGGAAAGACATGGCCCAGGTGGGCGTTGCTTCGTTTGGCGCGCACCTCGGTGCGCTGCATGTCGTGGGAAGTGTCCGGGGTTTCGACGAGGAGATCGTCCGAGATCGGCTTGGTGAACGTCGGCATGCCGAGCCCGGCATCGTATTTATCGACCGAAGTGAAAAGCGGTTCGTTGGTGATGACATCGACGTAGAGGCCGGGGCGCTCGTTGTTCCAGAATTCGTTTTGGAAAGGCATCTGGGTGCCGTTTTCGCGCACGACATGGTACGCCTCCGCCTTTAATCGGCGTCTCAGACTGGAGTCGCTCGGGATCGGCCGGGTCGGATCGAAACCGGCGACCGCCTTTGTTTCTTTCTGGGAGAGAATGAAGAAGTAAACTCCCCCGACAACGAGTGCGGTCACCACGACGAGACCGATGTAGGTGCTGACCGTGCTTTTTTCGTCGCTGGTTATTCTCGTCCCGTGCATCTGATCCCCCTCACGGTGATTCAATCAGGGATCGGTCGCGTTCGGCAAGCGCGATCTCAAACAAGCTTGTGAGGAATTTCCTAATCTTGGAGCGGCAACCGCGTCAGCCGCCTGCCGGTAGCGTCCGTTCTGTGCCGTCGATCTTGTCTTTCGATTTGTTGAATCCGTCCGGAGGTCAGAGACCGCCGCTCCAGAAGAAGGCAAACATCACGGCGTGGACGCGGGCGAGGAGCCGGGACCGGGTTCCCCTAACATCATGAAACCGGAGAAGACGGCGTTGGCCCGGTCTTTGTTCGCGGCGATGAAAGTGGCGTTGGCCGCAACGGCTTTGTCTTCGGACTTGGCCAGCTCGTCGCTCATCGACACGGCCATAATCGCGAAGATTCCCTTGGAGAAGTCATCGGGCGTGATCCCGGATGACTTGAAGATTTCGACGGCCTTTGGGCATTTGGCGGTGATGATGCCTCCCCAGGTCTCGGGCGTAATCGATGGATCTTTGCCGATCGCGGCGAGCTCGGCTTTTGCGGGCTCGTTGCTGCTCACGCTCTTGATCAACTTGTCCATCCTGTCCAGGAGCTCGGTGGTGAGGGGAATAGCGCCGGCGGCTTTGATCTGGTCCGGCGGAGTTTCAGCCCGAAGGCCCGGAGCGGCGGCGAAACCGAGCAGAGCGACAGTGAAGGTACTGGCGATCGCCAGGCGAGAGAGGAAGGAAGTGGAATCATTACCTGACGATGCTGGCTTCATTCATGGACGGTAGGATGACAACCCAATCGGTCAAATCGCAAATTGCCTGTGCGGATTTAGCGGCGGGTATTCGAAGGGAGCGCCGCTACGAGGGCAAACCCTTCCGCGCGATCAATTCCATTTGGTCGCAGAAACGGTCCAGCTCGCCAACGGTAGTGTAGACGTTAGGCGTGATGCGGAGGCCCTGAAATTCCTCGTGGATGATGGGCGTGACGAAGATGTGATGTTTGTCGAACAGATACTTGGCGACGACCTCCGGACTTGTTCCTTCGATCTGAACGTTAGCGATGGCGCAGGATTGGTTCGGATCGAATGAAGTGTTGAACTTTACCTTGGGCACGTCTTTGAGCCGGTTCATCCAGTAACGGGATAGATAACGTAACCGCGCTTCCTTGCGTTTGCCGCCGATGCCGTTGTGAAACACGAGCGCCTCGCCAATGGCCAATCTTATCGCCGCCGAGTGGGTACCGATCTCTTCGAACTTTCGGATGTCCGTCGCTTGCTGGGATTCCGCGGCCATCAACGGCCAGATCTTTTCGATCTTGTCGCGCTTCACGTAAAGCAGGCCGGTGCCTTTGGGCGCGTAAAGCCACTTGTGCAGACTGGTGCCAAAGTAATCGCAACCAAGGTCCTTCTGTTTGAAATCGAACTGCGCAAAAGAATGGGCGCCGTCGACAATGGTTTCGATGCCCTTGGCGCGCGCCATGTCGCAGACCGCCTTCACGGGCGTGATCTGGCCGGTAATGTTAACCTGATGCGCCATCAGGATCAGGCGGGTGCGATCGGTTATTCCTTTTTGAAAGGCGGCAGTAATCTCGTCAAGGTTCTTGGGCGGAATGGGGATCTGGATCAGCTTAAGTTTCAGGCCTTCCCGCTTCTCACGTTGACGCAGCGTAGTCAGCATGCGCGGATAATCCTGGGTGGTTGTTAGGATTTCATCGCCGGACTTGAATTCCATCCCCATCAAAAGAATCTCGAGTGACTCGGAGGCGTTGCGGGTGATGGCGATCTCTTCGCGATCGCAGCCGAACAATTCCGCCAGGCCAGTGCGGATCGTTTCGGATTGAGGCTCGAGGATCTGCCACATGGTGTAGGCGGTGGCGTCTTCCTGTTCCCAGGTGTAACGCACCAGCGCCTCGGTCACGATCCGCGGGCTAGGGGAGACGCCGCCATTATTCAGATTGATGATGCCGCGTGTGACGCTAAAAGAGTTTTGAATGACGGCCCAGTAGTCTTCATCCGTGGCCGCCTGCTCGGGAGTCAGGTGCGCTACGCTCTGCGTCGCGGCGGTGACTGTTTTCAGCAACGACGCGACGGTAGCGGAGGAAAGGGTGGCCAGGCCGAGGCCTTTGCCGGCAAGCGAAAGAAAGTCCCGTCGGGTGCGCCCTTGCATGGCCTATCATCAAAGCGGTTCAGCCGCGGCCCTGCAATCATTGTCTGCAGGCTTGGAGCGACGAGCCGCTCGTCCCCGAATGCATGAACGGGGCGCGCCCGTCCCCCCAGCGGCAGGGGATAGCTCGACTACGGCGACCTGGCGAATAAAAGATCGTGCGAGAAAACCAATGCGACGCTTTCATGTTGCGGCCTATCCAGCACGACGCGCGCGCCAAGCGGGCGGGTGTTCTGACGAACCTGCACGGTGAGATAGAAAGCGATCCAATCACGTCCACCGAAGCGAGCAACTCCGCCCAGGACACTAATCGTCTCCACGTTCATGACAGGTTCGGAGCTTAGATCGACAGCTTCGCCGGCAATCAAGCAGAGCCGCTGAGCGCAAGTCGGGAGATGGCAACAGGGGAGCAG
>JALYIN010000268.1 GCA_030775765.1 Verrucomicrobiota bacterium | reverse complement strand
TCGTTGCCCTGATATCGCAGGAAGGGGAAGACCGCTTCCTTCACGGAAAAATGTTTCGGAATGATTTCCTGGGTGAATCCGAGCTCGACCAGCGTTTTTCCCGTCATCACTTTCGCGGCCAGCTTCGCCAGCGGAACGCCGATCGCTTTGCTGACGAACGGGACCGTCCGCGAGGCGCGCGGGTTCACCTCAAGCACATAAACATCGTCGCCCTTCACGGCGAATTGCACATTCATGAGTCCCCGGACCTGGAGCTCGCGCGCCATCGATTTCGTCGCCGTCCGGATTTGCTCGAGCACCTTCTCGGAAAGTGAAAACGTCGGGATGACGCAGGCGCTGTCGCCGCTATGAATGCCGGCCTCCTCGATGTGCTCCATGATCGCGCCAATCACGCTCGTCTCGCCATCGGCGATGCAATCGACATCGACTTCGATCGCATCCTCGAGAAAACGATCGACGAGCACGGGCCGGTCCGAGCTGACTTCGATCGCGCTTTGCATGTAACGGCGGAGATCGTCGCCGTTGTAAACCAGCTCCATGGCGCGGCCGCCTAATACGAAAGACGGCCTGACGAGCACCGGGTAACCGATCCGGTCCGCTATCGTGATTGCTTCGTCGGCGCTCACCGCCGAGCCGCTCGGCGTCTGGCGCAGACCAAGTTTGTCCAGCATGGCCGCAAAGAGCTTCCGGTCCTCGGCCATCTCGATGCACTCCGGTTGCGTGCCGATGATTGGAACACCGGCGGCCTTCAATCCCTCCGCGAGATTCAGCGGCGTTTGCCCGCCAAACTGGACGATCACGCCCTCGGGAAGTTCCTGCTCATAAATATTGAGCACGTCCTCGAGCGTGAGCGGCTCGAAATAAAGTTTGTCGCTCGTGTCGTAATCGGTCGAAACGGTTTCCGGGTTCGAGTTCACCATGATCGTCTCGAACCCGATCTCGCGGAGCGCGAACGCCGCGTGGACGCAGCAGTAATCGAATTCAATTCCCTGCCCGATCCGATTCGGCCCGCCGCCGAGGATCATGATCTTCGGCCGGTCCGTGCGCCGCATCTCGTTCTCGGTGCCGTAGGTCGAATAGTAATACGGCGTGAACGCCTCGAATTCCGCCGCGCAGGTGTCGACGAGACGATAGGTGGGAATCACGCCGGCCGTTTTGCGCTCCGCGCGAATTTGTGATTCGGATCTGCCGCGCGAGACCGCTAATTGTCGATCGGAAAAGCCGAGCTTCTTGGCACGCCGGAAATCGATCTTCGCCAGGCTTCGCTCCTCCTCGACGATCTGCCGCACGTTGTGCAGAAACCAGCGGTCGATTTTCGTTAGCTCGAAGACTTCTTCGATCGACATGCCATCCTGGAAAGCCTGGGCCAGATGAAACACGCGTTCGGCGTTTGGGATCGCCAACTTGAGGCGGAGAGTCTCGGCATCGACGCGTTTGTCGTTGCCGTCGCCGCATAATCCAAAGCGTTTGATCTCGAGCGAGCGCAGCGCCTTCTGCAGCGCTTCCTTGAAGGTGCGCCCAATCGCCATTGCTTCGCCGACGCTCTTCATCTGCGTGGTTAACGTCGAATCGGCCTGCGGGAATTTTTCGAAGGTGAAACGCGGGATTTTCACCACGCAATAATCGATCGTCGGCTCAAAGCTCGCCGGCGTTTCGCGGGTGATGTCGTTGCGGATTTCGTCGAGCGTGTAACCGACGGCGAGCTTGGCCGCGATCTTGGCAATGGGAAAACCGGTCGCCTTGGAGGCAAGCGCGCTGGAACGCGAGACGCGCGGGTTCATCTCGATCACCACCATCCGGCCGTTGGCGGGGTTCACCGCGAACTGGATATTCGAGCCACCGGTCTCGACGCCGATCTCGCGGATCACGTCGAACGACGCGTCGCGCATCATCTGGTATTCCTTGTCGGTCAGCGTCTGCGCGGGCGCGACGGTTATCGAATCTCCGGTGTGCACGCCCATGGCATCGAAATTCTCGATCGAGCAGATGACGACGCAGTTGTCCGCGCAGTCGCGCATCACCTCCATCTCGAATTCCTTCCAGCCGACGAGCGATTCCTCGATCAACACTTCAGTGACCGGCGAGAGCGCCAGGCCGCGCTCGCAGATTTCCTCCAGCTCATCGCGATTGTAGGCGATGCCGCCGCCGGCGCCGCCGAGCGTAAACGCGGGCCGGATGATCAGCGGAAATTTATCGATCGTGTCGGCCACGCGGGCGGCATCGGCGATCGAATGGGCGATGCCGGATCGCGGAACGTCGAGGCCAATCCGAAGCATCGCCTCCTTGAAAAGCTGCCGGTCTTCGCCTTTCGCGATGGCCTGCGCGTTCGCGCCAATGAGCTTGACGTTATGCCGGGCCAGCGCGCCGTTGCGATTCAATTCCATCGCGGCATTGAGCGCAGTTTGCCCGCCCATTGTCGGCAGGATCGCGTCCGGTTTTTCCCGCTCGAGAATCGCTTCGATCACCTCCGGCGTGATCGGCTCGACGTAAGTCCGGTCCGCGAACTCCGGATCGGTCATGATGGTGGCCGGGTTCGAATTCACGAGCACGACTTGGTAGCCTTCCTCGCGCAACGCCTTGCAGGCCTGGACGCCGGAATAATCGAACTCGCAGCCCTGCCCGATCACGATCGGGCCCGAGCCAATCAGCAGAATTTTGTGCAGCTCGTTGTTCCGCGGCATGGGAGCGAGCGGAGGATAGACGAATTTGCGAAAATGGGAACACAGGCTTTTAGCCTGTGCGTCCAGCGGATATCTGATCCGCTGTCAAAGATTCCGCGGGCTCGCAAGCCGCTGGCCGCACAGACTACAAGTCTGGGTTCCGGGACGGGCGGTGCTTAACCGGCGCGCAAGGCCGCAGTCCGCTGCTTCGCCGCGATGCGCCATTCTTCCAGGCGGGTACTAACCACCAATAGCGCCGCAGGATCGCCGCGATATTTCTTTGCGGTCTTCGTCACCATTCCATCGTGCACGAGATTTTGGAGTTTCTCGTAAGCGCGGAGGCGGAGCATCTCGTCGCCGCCGCTGGCCGCGTTTCGCGCATGGAGATTGGCGTAAACGAGATCGTAGAGCGGCTTGAACTCGTAGGAAACCTTTTGCGACAAAATCGCGCAAAGCTCTTCGGTCATGATGTCGGGGGAGCGGCGCGTGAAACCTGAATGATTAGCCATAATATTAAGCTGCCTTCTTTTCGACCCGGTTGCTGGGGAAGGAAACGACGGGCATAAAAGAATTATCCGGAATTACCCCGGGCACTAACTCGTGAGTCAGTTTCCCGGCGATCACTTCGCTCAAGGCCACGTCGGCGAGGCCCATTCCTGGCGGAATTGGAATCAAGGGCCGGTGTCCCCGCATCAATTGCCGGACACGAAGGCGAACCACGTTAACGAGAAGATGCTGATTGGGAATCACGGCCGTGGCGTTGGTCAGAAGAGTCGCATGCATAATTGGTTGGGCCTTGTGGTTAAATCCGTTTCCTTATCAGCAGCCGAGCGGCTTCGAAGTTGAACGAAGGAGCGGAAGATGACCGCCCGGACTATCGCCCATTCCTGCGCGTTAGCAACTGGTCACCTCGAACATAGACTTGCAGTCTATGTGGCCAGCGGGCTTGTAGTCCGCTGAAGTTCCAGGAGAAGCGGACAGCATCTCCGCTTGGCCTGCAGGCTAAAAGCCTGGGTTACGCCACTTGCGCCATGCGCTGGCGATCGAGGTAAACTTTGCAGATGCCTTTGATGCGGGAGAGCACGTAATAGATCGTCTGGCTGCGAACGCGAACCAATTCCGCGCCGACGATCCGGGTGACGAAATCGCTCGGCAGTTCCAGGACTTCCTGTGGCGTGCGGCCATCGAGTCCTTTGCACAGGATTGCCGTCATCGCGCGGGTCAGCGTTTGCACTTCCGGGCCGAGCGTCATCCGGAAATGCGCTTTGCCTTCGTCATCGACCTGGAGGTAAACACCGACGGTATCGGCGCACTCCTCGTCTTTGCGAATGTCCTCGAGGACGAAGTTTTCGCCCGGACGCGGCTCCTGTTTCGACGCGTTATCCGCGTAGGATACGAGTGTCTCGCGCCGCTCAATTTCCGGAAGCGATTCGAAGAGGTTGATGATGGCGTCGAGTTTCGGCGGATAGCTCATTTAAATCCCAAATCCCAATTTCGAGTTCTGCCTTTGAAGCTTGGTTATTAGTCTTGCTTGGGATTTGGGTTTTGGAAATTGGGATTTATCGAGCGCGTCTAGCCGCGCTCGATCGGCGCCCCGACCTTATTGCCCCACTCCGTCCACGAGCCGTCGTAATTCCGCACGTTGTCGAGCCCGAGAAGGTACGTCAGCACAAACCAGGTGTGGCTCGAGCGCTCCCCGATCCGGCAATAGACCACTGTATCCGTTCCCGGTTTCAGGCCGCAGCCTTCGAGATAAATCTTCGCCAGGTCGTCTGCTGATTTAAACGTGCTGTCTTCCTTCGCCGCCGTTTTCCACGGCACACTCTTCGCGCCCGGAATATGACCGCCCCGCAACACGCCTTCCTGCGGATACTCCGGCATGTGGGTGACGTCGCCTTTGAATTCCCCCGGCGACCTCACGTCGATCAGCGGCTTGCCCGCTTTGCTTTGGGCGAGCGCTTCGTCGGCAAAGGCGCGGATCTCCTTGTCGAAACGCCGCTTGGGCACCGGATAATTCGTGGCCGGATACTTCGGCACTTCGCGAGTCATCGGGCGGCCTTCGGCTTTCCACTTGTCGCGGCCGCCGTTGAGGATTTTCACTTTCTCGTGGCCGAACAATCGGAATGCCCAGAGAGCGTAGCAGGCCCACCAGTTCGCCTTGTCACCGTAGAAAATGCAGGTCGTATCCGGCGTAATGCCGTTGCGACTGCAGAGCTCCGCGAACTTATCCGGCGCGATGTAATCGCGGATCACGGGATCCTGAAGATCGGTCCGCCAGTCGATGTGAACCGCGCCAGGGACATGCCCGGTATCGTAAAGCAGAATGTCTTCGTTCGACTCGACGATGCGCACCCCATCGTCGGTCAAATGTTTCTCCAGCCAATCCGCATCCACTAGCGCCTCTGGATGCGCGTACGGCGTTGGGGTTGTGCTCATGATAAGGGAGAAGTTTGAGCCGCTGCCTCGCCGCTGGCAAACGTTTTAAAGCCTCTTCTGTAGCCGGCGGCGTGAGAAAGAACGCCAAGCGCTCGCACGCTTCGCATAGCAAGCGGCTAGGGCCGGAAGGGTTCGCAAATCATTGAGCGAAATGGCGCAGGCCCTATAGTGACAGCCGCATGCGCGTGTTGGTCATCGAGGACAAGAAAAAGACGGCGGCGTTTTTGGCCAAAGGCCTGCGCGAAGATGACCTGACGGTGGAGATCGCGCCCGACGGCGAGACCGGCCTCGACCTGGCGCGTTCCAAAAAATTCGACCTGCTCATCGTGGACGTGATGCTGCCGAACAAAGACGGCTGGAGCGTGGTGGCGGAATTGCGGAAGAGCGGAATGCGGACGCCGATCCTCTTTCTCACCGCGCGGGACAGCGTGCGGGATCGCGTGAAAGGCCTCGAGCTGGGCGCGGACGATTACCTGGTGAAGCCGTTCGCGTTTTCGGAACTGATGGCGCGCGTCCGCTCCCTTCTTCGACGGACGCCGAACAACCACCAGGAATTGCTTCGCATCCGCGACCTGGAGATCGACACCCGCCGGCACAGGGCCACCCGCGCCGGCACCGCGTTGAACCTGACCGCAAAGGAATTCCTCCTGCTCACGCACCTGGTTCGTTCCGCGGGCCAGATCGTGTCTCGGGCGGAAATAGCGCAGCACGTTTGGGACATCAATTTCGCCACCAACACCAACGTCGTGGACGTGATGGTCTGGAGACTCCGTGCCAAGGTGGACGATCCCTTCCCGGCGAAGTTGATCCATACCGTGCGCGGCGCGGGTTATGTCCTCAAGGCCAGCTGAACCGCGTTCCATCGCCTCGCAGCTGGTGGTCCTTTTCACCCTGGCCGCGGCCTTCCTCCTCTGTTCCGGACTCGGCGCCCTTTACTGGATCGTGGTAACCCACGCGTTCGAAGAAGACAACGAAGTCTTGGCCGACAAGGTGGCGGCGGTCCGGGCGGACTTGAGCACACCCGGCGGCGTCAACGTTGTCGCGGGGCAACTGAAGAGCGACCGCGCCGGCGAACGCGCGGCTTATTGGGTACGCGTTCTCGACCCCAGCGATCGCATTTTGGCCGAGACGCCCGGAATGAGCGCGCTGCTGCCGTCCAGAGTCTTTCCCGGAATCTCTCCGAAACTCGCTTCGCAAGATCCGAAAGACTTCCGCACTGACAACCGTTTGTTTTCCCTGGTCACCAGCCGGGCGCACGAAACAGACGGCGAACGTTTCGTGATCCACGTCGCGCAGGATCGGACTGCCGACGACCAATTCATGAAACAGTTCGCCGCGCTGCTGGGCGCCGTCCTCGCCCTCGGCGTGGCTGCTTCCGCGATCATCGCTTTCACGGTCACCAAACGCGGCCTGCGCCCACTCGGTGAAATGACCCGCGCCTTGAAGCGCGTCGGCCCGAAGCAGCTCCATCAACAGGTCAGCCCCGTCGCCTGGCCCCGCGAGCTTCAACCGCTCGCGGTGGCCTTCGACGACATGCTCCACCGCCTGGAAGATTCCTTCGTGCGCCTCTCGCAATTTTCGGCCGATATCGCCCACGAGCTTCGGACTCCGATCGGAAATATCCGCGGCGAAGCCGAAGTGGCCCTGACCAGATCGCGTTCGGCAGAGGAATACCGGGAAGTGATCGAGTCCACCATCGCGGAGTGCCAGCACCTCGGGCAGATCGTCGATAATCTTCTTTTTCTCGCGCGGACTGAGGCCGCGGAAGGCTATCTTCAACGAAGTACTTTCAACGGACGGGCCGCCATCGAAAAAATCGCGGCCTACCACGAACTGATCGCGGAGGAGCAGAACCTCACGATCCGTTGTCAGGGCGAAGCGATTTTCGCTGCCGACGAGATGCTCTTCGGCCGCGCCGTGAACAACCTGGTGGAGAACGCGGTCCATCACACCCCCGCCGGCGGTTCGATCGAGATCTCAATCGCGGATCGCGGTCCCGATTCGGAAGTCACGGTAAAGGATACCGGGACTGGCATTCCCGCCGAACATTTGCCGCGTGTCTTCGACCGTTTTTACCGCGCCGATTCCGCGCGCAGCTCCGATGGCGTCGGGCTGGGCCTCGCCCTGGTGAAATCGATCATGGATTTGCACGGCGGCTCCGCCCAGATCGAGAGCTCGCCCGGGCTGGGAACGAGCGTGACACTGAGCTTCCCGCAGCAGTAGCTGTAGGCGAGGTCAGTGACCCCGGCGTCACTGCGGCCCCATCAGATTCGACTGGCCTTCAAGCACCCGGCTGGATAGTTTCAGTCAAGATTTTCCCCTCCCCATGCCCCGTGTCCGATTCCCCAATTCCGAGTTAGACGAAAATTTTACGTCTAATTCTCGTTAGACCTATGAAGCCCCTCGCTATTTCATTACTTCTCCTGCTACTGGCCACAGTCCATGCTGATCCCGGTTGGCAGACCAAGATCATCGGCAATGTCCGCATCGAAGTGCCCACCGACTGCAAGACAAATGTACAGAACACGCCAGGGGCGGGCGGCGCTGTTCAGAGAATGAAAAAGTATTCATTCCGCGATCGCATGCTCGACCTGGAATTAGTATTTCTCTCGTTTCCGCCCGGAACGGACGGAAACTTGGACGGAGCAGCGGCAAACATGACAGCGCAGCTCAAAGCCGCTTCGGGCGAAGAGAGCCTAACACCATGGAAGACCACGACTGTATCTGGACGCCCCGCTCGATACATTGCGACGAAACCAGACCGGAGGCATCAAGCAAGACAAGTGACGCTCATCGACGACACGAAAGCTAAGAACCAACTCGTCATAGTCGACATCAGCTATGACTCGAGCTCCAGCTCTGGAAAGGCCGACTCACAGCGGATCATGAAGTCCGTCGAAATCAGATGAGTGATAATGGGTCTAACCAAGCGCTGGAGCGAACGGCCACCCGCTTTGCGTTCACCTTTTGCGTGGCTAAAACCTTTTCACTTCGAGCAACACTCGCTCCCGGTGGCCGTCGCTCAGCTTGTTCTCGTTAGGCCTTCACGTTAAATGAGCAATCCCTACGACATTGCTAGCCAGCCTTTGATATTTCGGAAGTTGCTCCAAGACGCTC
>JALYIN010000267.1 GCA_030775765.1 Verrucomicrobiota bacterium | reverse complement strand
CCATTGGGATCTGGGCCCGGGCTTCTACGAATGTTTTTTTAAGGACAAAGGTCCGGACGACGTCATCAGCTCGTTTCAGGCGATCCAGCTGACTTGAGCCGGATCCTCGTCATCGCGCTGCTGATAGCATCGGCGGCGACCTTGCCGGCGGAAGGCCCCCCGGATTTGGGCTCGTCGCGCTCAACCCAGTTGGACGGCGCGAAAGTTCACTACACCGACTACGGCGCGGGCCAGAATGCGCTGGTCTTTGTCCATGGCTGGAGCTGCGATGAAACATTCTGGGCGGCGCCGGCGCCAGCGCTCGGCGCGAAGTTCCATCTCATCACGATCGATCTGCCGGGCCACGGGCAGAGCGACAAGCCGCAGATTGCCTATACGATGGATCTGTACGCCCGCGCGATCGATGCCGTCCTAAGTGACGCGAAAGTGAAAGCGGCAACGCTCATCGGGCACAGCAACGGCACGCCGGTCATCCGGCAATTCTACCGAAAGTTCCCCGAGAAAACGCGGGCGCTGGTGATCGTGGATGGCGCGTTGCGGCCTTTCGGCGACAAGGCAATGATGGAGAAATTCGTCGCGCAATTGAAGGCGCCGAACTACGAAGAGAACACCGGAAAAATGATCGACGGCATGACGAGCCCGATCCACGACGCGGCCCTGCGCGAGAAAATCAAGACGGCGATGTTGCGCACGCCCCAGTTCGTCGCCGCCAGCGAGATGGAGGCGACGCTTGATCCGGAATTATGGAAGCCGGATAAGATCAACGTGCCGGTGTTGATGATCCTGGCGAAGCAGCCGTTCTGGAATGCGGAGTACGAGAAATTCGTGCGCGGGATCGTGCCTGATCTCGATTACCAGACGTGGGAAGGAGTGAGCCATTTCCTGATGATGGAACAGCCCGCAAAGTTCAATGCGGCTCTCGTCGCGTTTTTAGAAAAGCACGAGCTCGCCGGAAAGTAGCCGATTATTGTCGCGCCAACTCAAGCACGGTTTGGGCGCAGCCCCACGAGAGAGTGAAGCCGGCGCCGCCGTGCCCGTAATTGTGAATGACGGTTCGGCGATCTGGCAATTTGTCCGCCTCGACGCGAACCCCGCTGCGGCGGCAGGGGCGCAGGCCGACACGGTCGCGGAGCAAGCGGCTGTTTGAGAATCCCAGCACCCGCTCGCATTCCTTCATGATGCGCGCCGTCGCCGCGGGATCGGGTCGCCGATTGTCGCTGACGTCGTTGGTTCCGCCGAAGACGCAATCTCCCGATCGCGGAATGGCGTACATGAGCGGCGGATCGTCGCAGACGACCGCGTGAGGAAGATCGAATTTGCCGACGATCGCGACTTGCCCGCGATGCGGCTCCATCTCGGCATCGGGGACGAGATCGCGCGCGCCGATGCCGGCGCAATCAACGACGAGATCACAATCGCGGTCAATTTCCTCGAGGACCCGGAGCCGGATAGCGCCGGTGACCACGCTACCGGCCTTCCTCAGGCGCGCTGCGAGATAGGTCAGATATTTGCCAGTCTCGATCAGCGGTACGTGGATCGAGAAGCCGCTGACGAAGACGTCTGGGATTTCAGTCGCCGCGAGCGCACGGGTGGCGAACGGCTGGGCCCAATCCGGCGGGACAATCGGGCCCAGGCGGGAAAAAACGTGCAGTTCGACGAGCGAAACGCCGGTCTGCGGATCGCGGGAGAGCTCGAGAAAGCGTCCGTAACTGATCAGCGCCCACGGGACGACTTTCGCGCCGGGACCAACGTCGTAGGGATACCAGATAGCGGCGGCGGCTGCGGAATTGGTGCCGTCGCCGATTTCCTCGGCAAAGACAGACGTCTCGAATCCTGCCTCGGCGAACAAGATCGCGCACGTCAAACCGGAAACGCCGGCGCCTACGATCGCCACGCATGGTCTCCTGTTCATAGTCGTTGATTTAGGTGCAGAACGGATGCGAGTCAGGTAGAATGTCGGCGTGGTCGCCTTGTCGGAAAAATCGTTGACGGAGAAAGTGCTCGCGGGAGAGCGGATCTCGCCCGGGGAAGCGCTCGAACTTTATCGCCGGCCGCTGGTCGAACTCGGCCAGCTGGCCACCGCGCGGCGCGACCTGGCAAAGGCCGCGAGCTACGACAATCGCGGCCGCGAGATCGTGACTTACATCATCGATCGCAACATCAATTACACCAACGTCTGCAACGTCTACTGCAAGTTCTGCGCGTTTTATCGCACGGAAAAAGACGACGACCATTACGTGCTGAGCCGGGAACAGCTCGACCAGAAGCTCGACGAACTTTCCGCGGTGGGTGGGGTTCAAATCCTGATGCAGGGCGGGCATCATCCGAAATTATCCTTCGATTGGTACCTGGAATTGCTCCGGCACATCCGCGAAAAATATCCGCATATTAATATTCACGGGTTCAGCCCTCCGGAGCTCCAGCATTTCGCGCAACTTTTCGGCATGCCGCTGCGGGAAGTGATTTCGCAATTCAAGGAGGCCGGTCTCGGGTCGGTCCCTGGCGGTGGCGGCGAGATCCTCGTGGATCGAGTGCGGGACCGGATCGCGCCGCTCAAATGCAAGACGGACGCGTGGCTGGAAGTGATGCAGACGGCGCACGAGCTCGGATTGAAATCGAGCGCGACCATGATGTTCGGCCACGTCGAGACGATCGAAGACCGGATCGAGCATCTCCGGCGTTTGCGCGAACAGCAGGACAAGAGCGGGGGATTCACCGCCTTCATCTGCTGGACGTTTCAACCGGAGAACACAGTTTTGAAAATCGACCGGCCGACCGGCGTGGTGGAATATCTGCGGACCCAGGCACTCTCCCGCATTTTCCTGGACAACTTCCCGAACGTGCAAAGTTCGTGGGTCACGCAGGGCCCGGACATCGGTCAGGTGGCCTTAAAGTACGGGGCGAACGACTTCGGTTCGGTCATGATGGAGGAGAATGTCGTGAGCAGCGCTGGCACGACTTTTCGCCTGAACGCGGAACAAATCGAAACCCTAATCCGCGATGCCGGTTATGAACCGCGGCGGCGGAATAATTGGTACCAGCTCTTGAATTAGCCGCGACTGGTGCGTTCTTCTTCGACCGGCACCCCGGCGCAGAGTGAAATCGGCCTTGACGATGCCCAGCTTATTCACCATCAATACCACCCGCGCCGCGTCGGGGACGAGGGACGGCAGGGGACTTATTAAGTTATGAAGCAATTTTTCGGTTCGATCCGCGGCCAAACACCGGCTGCTCTACTCGCCATCGTCCTCATGTTTGTGGCGAGCCTGTCGCTGCCGGCCCAGACCGCGCCAGAGCCACAGGGGCCGCCGATCATCAAGTCGGTGGAGATTCAGTACGTCGGACCGCAGACGCTTTCGCGCGACAAAATCTTGTCGCAAATGCGGACCAAACCGGGCCAGCCTTATTCCGAAGCGGTCGTCGAACAGGACATCAAGACGCTTTATCGCACCGGCCAAGTGCAGAACGTACGGATCTTCGGCCAGGCCGAAGGCGAAGGCGTGAAGGTGATGGTCGTCCTGCAGACGCGGTCCCTCGTCAACGAGATTGAGATCGAGGGGGCGCAGCGGATCGACGCGAAGAAACTGCGAAAACAGATCGCGCTCAAGATCAACGGCGCCCTGAACGAGGACGAATTGCAGAAAGCGCGGGAAAAAATCATCGAGAGTTATCAGGCGAAGGGCTTCACCGACATTGACGTGAAGTACAAGGTCGAGACGAACGAAGAACGCGGCACCTCGCGCGTGATCTTCACCATCAACGAAGGCACCAAAGGCGCGATCAGTGCCATCCGCTTCGAGGGCAACACGAAGTTCAGCGACCGGATTCTGCGCAAGGAGATGAAGACCAAGGGCAAGACGTTCTATTCCTTCCTCGATAAATCCGGGCGGCTCGATGAGACGCAATTGGAACAGGACGTCAACGCCGTCAAAGAGTACTACCAGGATCACGGCTACATCGACGTGGAAGTGAAGGAAGTCCGGCGCGAACGCGCGAAGGGCAAAATGACCATCGTCGTGGTGCTCGTGGAAGGACCGATCTATCACGTCGGCAAGATCCAGATCACCGGCACGAAGGCCGCGCCCGAAAGCAAGGTCCGCCAGCTTTTGAAAATGAAGGAAGGCGGAATCTATTCGCCGAAGCAAATCCGGGAAGACTCGAAGAAAATCGCGGACGCTTATGGGAGCGGCGGATTTGTCGACCTCCAGGTTACGCCCACGGGAGTCCCGGCGGGCCAGGGCCGGATCGACATCCACTATCAGATCCAGGAAGGCGGTGCCTCCTTCGTCCAGCGGATCAATATCGTCGGCAACACGCGCACGAAGGACAAGGTCATCCGTCGCGAAGTGTTGATCGCGCCGGGCGACGTTCTGAACAGTGTGCGCGTCGAGACGACGAAGAAGCGCCTGGATAACCTCGGCTATTTTGAAAAGGTTGAAACCTACCCGGAAGACACCGGGGTGAACGGGCGGAAGGATTTGACCATCCAGGTGCAGGAGAAGCGCACCGGCTCGCTCAATTTCGGCGCCGGTTTCAGCACCATCGATCAACTGGTCGGGTTTGTCGAAATGTCGCAGGGAAATTTCGATTTGCTCAACTGGCCGAACTTCACCGGCGCCGGGCAGAAATTTCGGTTCCGGATTCAATACGGAAACACCCGCAAAGACGTAACCTTGTCGTTGACCGAGCCGTATTTCCTCGATCGGAGGCTATCACTGGGCGGGGAACTCTTTTTCCGGGAGGCCGATTATCTCAGTTCGATTTACTCGCAGCGAAACTACGGGTTCTCGCTCGAAACCCGAAAAGGTATCGGTGCCTTTACCGCGGTCAGCCTCCAATACAGGATCGAGGCGATCGAATTGTATAATATCAACAGTACCGCCTCGAGCCAGATTTTGCGCGAGCAAGGTCAGAGCACCAAGAGCCAGATCACGGCCGGGATTACCAACAGCACTCTCGACAATCCGTTCCTGACTCGCACCGGCCACCGGCTCTCGATAACGCCCTATATCGCCGGCGGATTCCTCGGGGGCACCGAGCAGATCATCGGAGTGTCGCTGGAAGCGCGGCAATATTTCCATCTTTGGAAGGATTCGATCCTGTTGTTCAGCGGCCAGCTCGCGTCGGTCGATACGTGGGGAAATGGGAACCGCGTGCGCATTTACGACCGGCTCTTCCTGGGCGGATCGAATGATTTGCGTGGATTCAATTACCGCGACGTCAGCCCGCGAGATATCAACGGGGAGCCTTTAGGCGGCCAGAGCCTGACGGCCTTTACCGTTGAGTACACGATGCCGATCATTGAAAAAGCCCGTTTCGCGATCTTCTACGATACAGGCCTTGTGAATGCCGGTCCGTGGGACTTTTCCACTAAGAGGCTAGTGTCGGATGCCGGTGTCGGGTTACGGCTCGATCTTCCCATCGGGCCGTTGCGCATCGACTACGGCTTTCCGCTCCAAAAGGGCGGCTACACGAGAAGCAACAGCGGGAAATTCAACTTTAACGTCGGCTATCAATTTTGAACGAGAAAAGGGGGTTGCGGTCTAACCCCTTTCCTGCGACCTGTATCGCTTCGTTATGAAAAAATTTCTTCTTCTTACGGTGGTTTTGGCCCTGGCTTTGCCAGCAGCAACCTATGCTCAAGGTCTTAAAGTCGGCACAGTCGATATGAATCGCGCCTTCAAGGAGTTTAACAAGACCAAGGACTCGGAGAAGAAAATCAACGAAGCCAAGGACGCCGCGAAAAAGGAATACGACGATCGCGCCGAGAACTACAAGAAGGCGCTGGACGAAATCAACAAGCTCAACCAGCAGCTTGATTCGCCCGCCCTGAGCGCGGACAAGAAGACCTCCATGGCCAAAGAGCGCGATGAGAAAATCGCGAACATCAAGAACATGGAGCGTGAGATCAACGATTTTCGCCAGACTCGCGAGCGGCAGTTGCAGGAGCAGGCCATGCGGATGCGCGAAACCCTCGTCAAGGAAATTACCGACGTGATCATGGATCGGGTCAAGAGCTCCGGTTACGACATGGTTTTCGATAAATCCGGCCAGAGCACGAATTTCATTGCGGTAGTGATGTATGCTAAGGAGTCCATGGATTTCACCACCGATGTGATCACGACCTTGAACAAGCGCCCGGCCACCACTACAACCGAAAAGCCGGCCACGAGCCCAGCCGCGACCACGACGACCACCACGACGGCGCCCGCGGCCAGCCCGAAAAAGCCGTAAACGGTCTCTCAGTTTTTTGCGAGAAAACACGCGGCATTCCCCGCGTGTTTTTTCTTATCCACTCCGAGGCCGGCGCGCGTATAGAACTCGGAGCGTTTGGCGGAGTTTTTTGTGAAGATGATAATCGCGCGGAAGGGTATGCTGGCGGTGCTGTTGCTTTCGGCAACCACCGTTTGCGCGGCCGAGCCCTGGGAATCGACGCTCACGGCCTCATCGCCGCCGTCATTCCCAAATCCGCGGCCAATGCATGCGAAATACGGTTTCGGTTGGAGCGGCTTTCCTGGGGCAACGGCTGAGATTCGTTTGAACAAGCCCGCGAACGATCGGTTGCAGCTGGATGTTTCCGCTCGGACGATCGGTCTCGTTCGCACGCTCTGGAAGTTTGATGCGACCCATACGTCCATCGTCAACGCCGCCACGCTCCATCCGGTTTCCGTCCGGCAGGTGGAAAACGATCGGGGCAAGAAAATCGTGACCGAGCTTTCGTTCGCTTCCGGAAGTGTCATTTCGAAGGTGACAGAAACGCCCGGCCCGGAAACAAAAACCCGCCGGTTCGAGTTTCCGCACCTCTTCGATTTGCAATCGGGTCTGCTTTATCTTCGCAGCCAGTCACTCCGGGACCGCAGCGTCCTGCGCATCGTCGTCTATTCCGAGACGGCTCCTTATCTCGCCACCGTGACGGTGCTCGGCCGCGAGCGCGTCACTGTCCCGGCGGGAACCTTCAACGCCATCAAGTTCGACCTTCAGCTCAATCGGATCAAAGACGGCCAGCTCCAGCCGCATCGGAAGTTTCGCCGGGCCCACGCCTGGCTCTCCGACGATCCCGACCGACTCCTGCTAAGAATCGACGCGCAGGTTTTTGTCGGCAGCGTGTTCTGCGAACTCCAGTCGGTCGAGTTCGAGAATCCGAAGCCTAACGCCGCCCTTTAGCGCGGGATGTAAATCCGTTCGTGTCCCGGACCGAAACGGATGCGCGGCGGGAAGAAACGGGGATGATATCGGCGGTAACCGGCTGCCCGTTGTTGGTCCGGAAGCAAGCTGAGCGCCGCTAATGTTTCCACATCGAGCCGCCCACTGGGCCGCAGCCCGAGCCGCGCCTGGTAATTCCGGAGCGCGAAATTCATCGCTGGTCCGTAAAGACCGTCGATTTCATCGCGGTAATATCCCTCTCGCATCAGGATGATTTGCGCCCGGCTTACGATGTCTAGCTGCACCTGCGGTGGGGCGCCTTCATAGGGAGTCTCCGCTAACACACCGGCACTTTCGACGCGAGGCTGGCGAGGTGGCTCAGGCGTTTCCTCGACGTCGCTTTCTTCCCGCGGGGCGGAACGCGGCACCGGGGTCGGTGTGGGCGCCGGAGTTTCCTCGAGGAATCCGGGAGGCGTTGGCCCCGGCGTTTGGGACGGGCGTGTTGCCGGTGTCGGGGCTCTCGCGGGTGTGGTTGCCGGTTTCGAGGTTAGGCCGAGCGCTCTCTGCGTCTCGGTGTTCAGCTCGCCCGTGATCTGCAATCCGTTGCGGATCTGATAACGCCGGATGGCGGCGGTTGTGTCCGCGTCCTTTTTGCCGTTGATCTCGCCGTAATAAAATCCCCCGTCTTTCAATTTTTCCTGAGCCGATTCGACCGCCGGGTCGGCCCAGGCCGTAGATAACGCCGTCAGAAAAAGGAGGGCTATGGCGAGGAGCTTGCGGTTCATCCGGATTCCAATTTTGGACGCCGGGCGTTGTCCGCTATTCATTGCGCAGGAAGATCCACCGCGAGGGGCGTCCGCTTGTCGAGCAAGGTGTCGCGATATTGCAGAATCCCTTGCGCGATTCCGGCGGCCATTTGTTCCCGATATTCGGCATTCGCGAGCTTGTTCGCGTCCTCTTTGTTGGTGAGAAATCCGCCTTCCACGAGGACGGCGGGATGATGGACATTCGCGATGACATAGAACTGCTGCGGCCGCGTGCCGCGATTAATAGCCAGAGTGCGAGCTATCGCCGACTCCTGGATGAACGTCGCGAGACTCTGGCTCTCCACGTTCGGCGGCTCTGAAGATGTCCGTCTCAGGAAAGGCAGCCATGAGGCGACCCGCTCCGGAAACGAAATCGGATGCGCCGCATAATAGGTCTCGATTCCGGTCGCCGCGCTTCGGCCGCCCTCGTCGAAATGAATGCTTACGAAGACAGACTCTGGCTGGTTGTTCGCGATCGTGGCCCGGTCCTGGAGCGAAACGTAGTTGTCGCCCGCACGAGTCGTCACGGTGACAAGACCGAGGCTCTGCAAATGCCGCTCGACGCGCCGGGCCACGTCAAGGGCAAGCTCTTTTTCCACGAGACCCGACTTGATAGTTCCGGAATCCTGGCCGCCGTGACCGGCATCGATCACGACAATCGCAAAGGGCGCGTGAGGTGGCGGGGGCGCTTCGAGCTGCGTTAACGATCGCGGAACGGCGGTGACCTGCAGCCAGACGAATGATATGGCCATGAGCAACAGGCCGAGCCAGGCGAGAAAGGAGCGTTCGCTTTTGGGCGCACGCGAAATTCGCCGGAACATAATTTCA
Source organism: Verrucomicrobiota bacterium (assembly GCA_030775765.1). Lineage (GTDB taxonomy): Bacteria > Verrucomicrobiota > Verrucomicrobiia > Chthoniobacterales > UBA10450 > AV80. The sequence continues at coordinate 4,771 of JALYIN010000267.1, read as the reverse complement.
TACGGAGCCTAGTCGCCCAGCGCCGATCGAATCTCCGGTTCGGTTAGGGCGCGATAACGAATCGCCGTTTTGTCGTCGCGATCCAGGACAGCAGCCTCGATGCCGGCAGCGCGTAATCGTTCTTTCCGTTCCGCCAGGATCTTGTCGCGCGCCGGCAATTCCTTCACTTCCGCATCGCCCAGCGACAGATGGCCGACCGTCCAGGCATCGAGAGCCAGCTTAAGAGCGCGCTCGAAGGTGGCGCCGGCGGAATGTTCGGCCGCGAGGTAGGATTCCATCAATTCCGTCGACGGCCGGGTGCCGCTCAGTACGCCGAAATCCTGGCGAGTCTGCGCGAAAGTCGCGTTGTTCGTCGCGATGGCGCCGTCGTAATCGAGCCGGAGAAACAAATCATTCTCCTGTTTCGCGCCGATCTCCGCAAACAAAAGCCGCGCCAGATACGGGGCGCCGTAAACCTGTTCGAAGGCCGTTTTCAAAACCGGGCTAAGCGAATAATGCGCGAGCCGCCGCAACGACACGTCTGCCGCCGAACGAGTGAATCCTTCCGTGCTCGCCAGCTCGATCGCCGCCATTCGCAGCCGCTCGATATCGCCCGGGTGCCCGATCGCGCCCATCGCGATCCGATCGTAAATCTCGAAAAGCTTCTGTCGCGTTTTCCCGAGCGTCAGGAACAAGATTCCGTCCCGGTACCCGAGCGCGACGATCGGGCTGCCGCTCGCGATTTGCGTCTCAATGTATTCCGCGCGGTTCGCGATCGCTTCGACCCAACGATACGGCTCTTCGATCATGCGACGCTCCGTTTGAACACCGCCGCGATCCGTTTCTCGGGCAACGTCGTAATCCCGTCGCGCGAAACGACTTTGATGACCGGGAAAATTTTCGCGTTCCGATCCACGCCGCCTGTCGCGGTGTCCGATTCGGCCGCGGTGTCGAGCGCCCGCAACGCCACCGTCACCGCCTCATCCTCCGTCAATTTCGCGAGCGGTTTTTTTCCCCAGTTGTTTTCGTAGTGAAGAATTCCGCGCACCGCCGGCGAACCGGAACCGGTCGCTGCGTAGTCCGCCACCTCGAATTGCGCGCCCATCGCATCGTAAAAATAAAGGCGCCCAGCCGGTTCCGAACCGGAATCGTACGTGGCGAAGATCGGAACGACGATGCCCGCGCCCTGAAGGACGAACCCGAAATTATCGCGCAGCAGTTTCGACAGTGCGCGCACTTTGCCGTCCACGCTCATCTCCTGTAATTGCGTTCGCCTGAAAAACTGAAACGAATGCTCGAGCACGCGCGCCATTTCCCACGCGGTCGCCGGCACGCCCGCGATCGCCATAATCGAGTGGCGATCGATCTCGAGGACTTTGTCCGCGCGATCGTAGACGACCGTGTGGCCGGCAGTGGCGCGGCGATCGCCCGCGACGAGCACGCCGCCCTGGAACTTGAAAGCAAGGATCGTGGTCGCCTGGGTCTGTGGGATATCAGCCCGCGGCGCCATTCCGCCTGCAGGACCTATGAGACCCGTGTGGCCCATTCGCCGCAGCAGGCCGACGAAATCCTCAGCTCCGCCTCCGGCTGGGTCCATCACTGGCCGGTGCGTTGGCGGTAACGCTTCGACTGGTTTGGGTCCACTTTGCGCATTTTTTTGAGCAGGTCCCGCGTATCCGGTCGCGAGATGTCGGGCGGCTTGGGACCGTCGCCGTCTCCCTGCTTTGGCCCCCAGGGCATGGGGGGCTTTTGCACGCGCTCAGGCATGGAAAAAACGTAGGGATAAATCTTTGAAAGGCAAGCTGCCCGGCCGCCGCCACACTTGCCTCCCCCTCGCGCAAGTGCCAAAATGCCTGCCCATGCATCGCCTAGCCGTTGCCTCGTTGACTTTACTTAGCGCCGTCATGCTTTGCGCGAATGCGTCCGCGCAAACCTTCGCCGGAAACGACAAGACCGAAAAGATGCTCGACGCATTGAGCAAGAAAATCGACGAGCAGAACGCGAAGATCGATACGCTCTCGCAGCAGATCCTGAAATTGGAACAGCAAGTCTCCAAGTTCCGTCCCGGCGTGATGATCGGCGAAACGCCCTCCCCGTCACCCACCAGCACTGCGCCTGCGGAAGCGTCGAAGCCTGCCCCTACGCAGCAGCAATCAGGCAACAGCCATGTCGTCGCGAAAGGCGAGACGCTCACTTCGATCGCGAAGCTGCACAAAGTTACCGTCGAAGAATTGCAGAAGTTCAATCACATCGAGAACGACCGGAAATTGCAAATCGGTCAGACGATCATGATCCCTCCCGCCGCGAGCTCTCCGGGCGCTTCGCCATCGCCCAGCGGATAACGATTCTCGGAGCTTCGTCCAGCGAAGCTGCACAGAAAAAGTTAGACCGCGTCGAGGGTCTCTTCTGGAATGGGGCGTTCGACGTTTGGGGTCGAGTCCCGCTCCGCGGTAGCTTCTTCTTCCGATTCTTCAACCGGCTTCTCGAGAAAACTCTGCTCCCAAAGCCGCGCGTATTTTCCTCCCAGCTCGAGCAGCGATGCATGCGTTCCCCGTTCGATGATCCGCCCACGCTCCAACACCAGGATCTGATCCGCCCGCAGAATGGTGGAAAGCCGGTGCGCGATGACGAAACAAGTCCGGTGCGACATCAAGTGTTCGAGCGCCTCCTGGATCAGCCGCTCCGTCGTCGTGTCCACGCTGGCCGTCGCTTCATCGAGAATCAGGATCGGTGGATCTTTTAGCAAGGCGCGTGCGATCGAAACCCGCTGCTTTTCGCCCACGCTTAATTTTACCCCGCGCTCACCGACGACGCTGTCCAGCCCGTTAGGCAACCGATCGATAAACCCGCGAGCATTCGCCGCCTCCGCTGCGGCGAGAACTTCCGCGTCGCTCGCGTCGGGACGGCCCATGAGCAGGTTCTCGCGGATGGTGCCGTTAAAAAGAAAACTTTCCTGGGTCACGAGCCCGATCATTTCGCGGAGCCGCCGCATCCCGAATTCACGGAGCGGCGTGCCATCGATCATGATCTCGCCGCTGTCGTACTCGTAGAAACGCGTGAGCAAATTCACCAAAGTCGATTTCCCCGCGCCAGTCGTGCCCACGAGCGCAATCGTCTCGCCCGGTCGCGCGTGAAACGTGATTTGTTGAAGGGCGGGCACATTTTCTTTGCCGTAGCCAAAGCCGACCTCAGTGAAAACGACGTCGCCGCGCACACGCTGTGCCGATTTATCCACGTTCCAGCCCGGCTCGATCGGCTCGTCGATGATTTCGAACACTCGCTCACCGGCAGCGCGGCCCGCCTGCACGAGCTGGTTGAGTTGATGCAGCTTGTTGATCGGCTCGTACAAAAAACCGGTGAGCATCAGGAACGCGAAAAAATGTCCCTGGGGCATGCCGCCTGCCAGCACCATTCGCGCGCCCACCCACACCGTGAGAACGATACCCAGGGAACCGAGCAAGATCATCGACGGGTGATATACTCCCCAGACTCGCATCACGATGAGCGTCGCGTCACGGAGCCGGTCGCTTACGGAATTGAAGCGGCCGTGCTCCGCATTCTCGCGCACATAGCTTTTGATCTGGCGAATCCCCGCCAGGTTATCGTGCAGGAGCGAGTTCATGGCCGACGACGCCCGCCTTTGCAGCCGATAACGCCGGTGGGCGGTGAGCGTGTACCAAAGCGCGCCCGCCGCCAGAACAGGCAACGGCGCCAGCGCCACGAACGTGAGGGAGACGCTGAAGTAAAACATCATCCCGAGGACGACCACCAGTTGCAGCACCGCGACGACACCCTGTTCGATCCCGTCGATCAGCATCCGTTCCACCGAGGTCACATCCTCGAGGATGCGCGTCATTAAATCCCCCGTCGCGCGATTATCGAACCAGCGTAGCGGCAACATCTGGATGTGAGAATACAGATCGCTCCGCAGATCGAAGATCACTCGCTGCTCGAAGGTGTTGTTGAGAATGATCCGGAGCGAACTGAGTCCATTCTGGAACACGAACGCCAGCGCGGCCGCCAGCACCAGCGGCATGAGGCGCTCGGCGTGGTGCTGGTTGAGGACCTCATCGACCAGCCGCGTCGTCACCGCCGGAAACACCAGCACCATCAACGTGCTCAAGATCGCGCAGGAGAGCGTCCCCAGCGCCATCCAAGGATAGCGGCGCAGGTAAGCAAAAACGCGTGGAACAGTATTCATGAAGGCGATATTTCGTCGCTAGTGTAGCGCTTTGGAGCGCTCTTGCATGAACGAACCCCGGGCCACTGCGGCGGAGTGTACCAGCAGGGAACGCCTGTCAAGCTATTCGAGTTCTGTCGCTGCGCCGAAAAGGGCGTTCAAGGAAAACAGTTGCCTCTTGCCCTGTGGCAGATTCCATATCGGAAACTCCTTAGCGGCTGAATCGGGGTAATTCCAGAAGGACAGCGGATCATTGTCGAGAGCCGCATAGACTGTTTCCCCGACGATGCTGCTGCCGGTTTCCCCCAAGGAACCTCCGTATAGAGGCGGTAACTCAGATTCCTTAAGAACGTAATACCAGAGGGGAGTCTCTCCCCGATCGTGCCATTTTCCAAGGATAGCACCTTGATCTGTCACTTTTCCGTGGCAATCCCCACTAAGCTCATTTGTAAGAATTTTGTGGCCGAAAGCACGTGCGGCTGTCTGTCCGGTTGCCAGCTTTAAGCCGAGACCGCGCACCAACGTGATGGCCGGAAGGGGAAGTTGCGGTATTGGAATGATACCCGGCGGGACTCCCGTTACTCCGGTATTGAATAGCAGTAAGGTAGCTTG
>JALYIN010000266.1 GCA_030775765.1 Verrucomicrobiota bacterium | reverse complement strand
GTATTGGGCGGCGCCAAAGGGAGAAGAAAAACGAGCATGAGCATGAGCACGATTACGATGGCCGAAGAAAAACGGCGGCGACCTTGCGATCGCCGCCGTCTGTTTCCCCTTCAGTAACCGCGGTTACGACTTCCTGGCGTTTTCCATTTCTTCGTGCGCCTTGCGCATATCCTCGTGCGCCTTTTTCATCGCATCGAATTTCGTCTGCTGCTCCGGAGTAAGGAGCGGCCGGATCTGGGCACCCGTGCTTTCCATCAGGGCGTGCATCTTTTCCATCGCCTCCTTATGAATGGCCTCCATCTGCGGCTTCGTCTGGTCGATGATCGGCTGGACTTTCGCCTTCTGGTCATCGGTGAGATTGAGGTCCTTGCTCAAATGCTCGAGCGGGTTCCCCATTTCGTGGTGCGGGCCGGGTCCGTGTTCATGTTTCGGTCCGTGCTCGCCCGGTTCCTTCGCCTGGAGGTAAACGAGACTGGCCAGCGACAAGGTTGCCGCAGCCGTGATTGCAATAATTTTTCGTGTCATTGTTTGGTTTTGTTTCTTGTTATTGGGCGCAATCAGAGCGCCTTTTCATGAATGGATGACTGGTCACGACGCGGTGCGGTTACAAATTGTTCGCAGAAATCTTCCGGCCACCAGCGGTCGCCAGATTATTTTGTAACCGCCATCCGGTTCCGGCTGTCATTGCCGATGGTGTGGACTGGCTTGGCTTTACATGGCTGAAGAAGGTGTCTCACGCGAATTGGTGGCGGCGGTGCTGCAGCAGGATGAGAGCGCGGCCCGCGAGCTGGTGCGGAGTCTTTATCCGCTCGTGGCCAAACTCGTGCGAACGCACCGTCCCGTTCGCAGCGCCGAGGAGGACCTTTGTCAGATGATATTCATCAAGATTTTGCAAAAGCTGCCTCAGTTTTCCGGCAAGGTGCCGCTCGAACACTGGGTATCGCGCGTCGCCGTTAACACCTGCCTCAACCAAATCCAGGCGGAGAAAGCGCGCCCGGAATTGCGCGAAGCCGATCTCAGCGAAGAGCAGGCCGCCGCAGTCCGCAACCTCGCCACGACTACCGACGACCTCGCGCCCGACCAGAGTTTTGCGTCGCGTCAGCTTGTCGAGCATCTTATGAATGCGCTGAAACCCGCGGAGCGCCTTGTGATTGATCTGCTCTATCTGCAACAACAATCCGTCGAGGAGATCCGGCGCGTGACCGGGTGGAGCGGCGCGCTCGTCAAGGTGCGCGCATTTCGCGCCCGGCAAAAAATGAAACAGCTCTTGTCGAACATCAGAGCCCGGGAGAACGCATGAAACCCACCGACATAGATCGCCTCTTGCGTTCGGCCGCGCAGATAACCGAACCGCTCGCCCCGGACGCGCCGTTCGGTTTCGACACCCGCGTGGTCGCATCCTGGCGCGCGGGCAATGGCGGCGCGAACGACGTCGCCGATCTTTCACGATTTCTGCGCCGCGCGGGCGTGATCGCCTCCGCCGTTCTGGTCCTGGCGGGCGCCGCTGCCTATCGGCAATATCGCGATGACGCGACGTTCGCGGCGCCGACCAATGAGTACGCGATCGGGGACTCGATGATTCAAACCGAGTTTTCGCAATGAACAGTTCGTTGAAAGCGAAGCTCGCCCTTGCCTCCCTGCTCGTCTTCGTCGCCGGCGCAGCCACCGGCGCCTTCCTGGGGCTCCACCATCTAACGCACCACATTGTCCTGGGGCCGCCACATTCAGGCGACGTCCCGGATAAGATGCGCGAACATTTCCGGCGCGCCCTGGGATTAACCGCCGAGCAGGAAAGCAAGATCGCGCCCATCATCGATGCCACGAGCGCGAAGCTGGAAACGATTCGCGTCGAAACCGCGGAACGCGTGCGAACCGTCATGGAAGAATCGAAGCGCCAGGTCGCTCCGCTGCTGACACCGGAGCAGCAGCAGAAGCTCGAGAAACTCGATTCGGAGCATCGCAAAATGATGCACCATCACGGCTTCCTGACGCCGCCGTCGAAAGACAAACCGCCGCCGCCAACGCCCTGATCGATGGCTCCCGTCGACGTCGACTTCCTGATCAAGCGCTTTGAGCAGCCGGATGAAGTCCGGATGTTCACTAAGGGAAAGTTCGAGATTGTTAAGATCGGCTCGATGACGATCGGCCGCGCGAGTTACGAACCCGGTTGGAAATGGTCCGAACATGTCGGTCCAGCGACCGGCGCGACCTCGTGCGAAGTAGAGCATATTGGCCTCGTCATTTCCGGCTCAGCCGCCTGCCAGATGAACGATGGCCGTTATTATGAAATGAAACCCGGCGATCTTTTCTCCATCGGTCCCGGCCACGACAGTTGGGTCATCGGCGACCAACCGTACATCTCTCTTCACTTCCTCGGCGCCGAGCATTACGCGGCCAGATAACGCCCCGTTTCTGGTCTGGAAAGTCCGAACGGCGGGGTGATAACCTTGGTGCCGTCGCTTTGAAAAATTTTCTTCGGCTCAACGCCAGCCTTCTCTATTGGGTCCTGGTCGCTCCCTTCAAGGGCGAGCTATTCAAGATATCGCCGATCTTCCGCCAGATGGTCTTCATCGGGGTGCGCGCGACTCCGATGGTGGCGCTCACCGCATTCAGCATCGGCGTGACTCTCGCCATGCAGGCCGCGCATTCCCTCCAACAACTCGGCGCCGAAATCTACGTGCCGGATCTGGTGATGGTCACGCTGTTGCGCGAAATGGGTCCCGTTCTCATCGCGGTGATCGTGATCGGCCGGAGCGGGTCCGCCGTCGCGGCCGAATTGGGCACCATGAAAGTCTCCGAGGAAATCGAGGCGCTCGATGTGATGGCGATCAACCCGATCAGCTTCCTGATCGTTCCGCGTTTCATCGCCATGCTCATCATGCTCCCGGCGCTGACCGTTTTGGGAAATTACATCGGCGTTCTCGGTGGCTGGGCCGTCTGCTATTTCGCCCTCGATGTGACCACGGCCGGTTTCATCCTGCGCGCGCTCCAAAGCGCGGACACGTGGGACCTTTATTCCGGCATTATCAAAAGCGGGGTCTTCGCCTGGCTCATCATCACGATCGCGTGCAATGCCGGGTTGCACGTAGAAGGGGGCGCGGAAGGCGTCGGCCAAGCGACGACGGCCGCGGTCGTCCAATCGCTCTTTGCCATGCTCGTAGCGAACGCGATCCTCACCGCGCTCTTCTTTTTCAACTAAATGATTCCGACTACAGAGCCCGTCGTGGAAGTGAACAATCTCGTCCGCACCTTCGGAACCCGCACCGTCATCGACAACCTTTCCTTCACCATTCACCGCGGCGAAACGCTCGTGATCATGGGCGGAAGCGGTTGTGGCAAGAGCACTCTCCTTCGCCACATCATTGGCGTCATGAAACCGAGCGCCGGCTCGGTGAAGATCTTCGGGGACGAGATCACGGCGATGAACGACCGCCAGATCACCAATATCCGCCGCCGTTTCGGGATGCTGTTTCAATCCGGCGCGCTGCTCGCGTCGCTGACCGTCGGAGAAAATGTGGCGCTCCCGTTGTTGCAACATACCGACCTTTCGGTTGATGAGATTCAGGAGACCGTGACCCGGAAACTACAGATGGTCGGGCTAAGCGGATTCAACGATCTCAAACCGTCCGAGATCAGCGGCGGAATGCGGAAACGCGTGGGCCTGGCTCGCGCGCTGGCGCTTGATCCCGAGCTGCTCTTCAGCGACGAGCCGACTTCTGGCCTCGACCCGATCATGACGGCGGTCGTGGACAGGCTCACCCTCGAGCTGACGAAGGAGGCAGGCATGACCGCCGTCGTCGTGACTCATGACATGACGAGCGCGTTCCGGATCGCGAGCCGCATGATTATGCTCGGACGCGGCAAGATTCTCGCGCAAGGTACCCCCGACGAAATTCGGACCCATCCCGATCCCGAAGTGCAACAATTCATCAATGGCGAAGCCGATGGTCCCATGCCCCTGAACCTTTCCCAGGATGATCACGAACATCATCCGCACGTGAAAGCGCGCCCGTTGGTTTCGGCGCGCCGGCGCTTTCATCACAAAATGCCATGAAAAAGAACTTCTCCGATTACGTGGTCGCCTTGTCCGTGATCGCTTGCAGCATCGTCCTGCTCGCGGCACTCACGATGGCGCTATCCGGTTTCCGATTGAAGAAGCCGACCCGAACGTTGCAAATCGACTTCGAGGACGTCACCGGCGTTAAGCTCCATTCCGAAGTTCGCTACGCCGGCGCGCAGGCGGGACGGGTGATTGCGATGCGGCATTTGAGCCGCGACCAGCGCGAATCGGCTACGAACAAGCGCAATGCCGTGAGGGTCACGGTCAGTCTGGCGGACGAGATTCCGCCGCTTCCCTCCGATGTCATCGCGACGTTAAGCTCAGATACGTTGCTCGCGCCGATGTTCGTCGCCCTGTCTGCCGGCACACCCGGAGGCGAGACGCTGGCTAACAATTCCGTTATCGAAGGGCACCCGGCTTACGGAATTCAGCAGATCGCAGCCGCGGCCGGGCCATTGGTGGATAACGCGAACAAATTGATCGACAGCCTCACCGCGACGGCCGGGAACCTCGACGGCACCATTACCAGCGTTCGTAACGATCTTGGCCAAATCCTGCCCAAGATTTCGCCCGTGCTCGACGTAGCCAAGATCGACCTGGAAGAACTGCAGCGAATCATCAAGGGCCTCGATGACGTGGAAAAAAATGCGACCAACGTCCTCGAGAGTGCCGGCAAATTTGTCGGCAATACCGACAAGCAGCTCCAGGAACAGATGAAAGAGCTGCGCGTGATCCTGCTGAACCTGAAGGTGGTCAGCACCCACGCGAAAGCGCTCACCCAGTCGCTCGCGGAAAAGCCGAACCGCATCCTCTTTAGCGGCAAAGGCAATACGCTCACGCCCGAGGCGGAGATCCTGAAGAGCAAGGAACCGCTCCCGGCGAAGAAGCAGTAGTGCTCATTATCGTGCTGTAGCCACGGCGCTGTGTCGCCGTGTTCGAGGGAACCACGGTTCAACCGCGGAAATCTACATCTGCCGGGCTGCACTTTCGCGAATTGTCTACGATGACTGGAACGAAAGCCGGCGGCGCGACGCGCTGCCGCCGAAAATTCCTGCGCTTCTTTCCGAAAGGATTTCGAGACGAGACCTACCTCGCCTGGGAACGCGATTACAAATGGGATACGCACCAGCGCTGGGAAGAGGCGCTGAATCGTAACGAGTTCGGCCGCCTTCTCAAAAGACGCGAGTATTCCGAGATCGCGGCGCGCGCGGTGCGGACCGAACAGCGGTCGCGACACAGCATGATTTTCTCGTTCGAAAAGATGGCGCTCCGTGACGCGGTAAAAACGCCCGCCGGGGCGCGCGGGTTCGCCACCGGTCTCTACGATTTTCTGCACGGCCGGGGGAGCGACGAGGCGAGGTTTACCCGCTGGTGCGAGGCGGTCGCCGCCTTGCCCCGCAAACAGACACGGGTCCTGACCTGGCCGCTGGTAACCGTGTTTGGATTCATCGCGCGACCGGACCGCCACATCTTTCTCAAACCGAACGTGATCAAAATCGCGGCGCACCAATACGGCTTCGATTTCCCCTACCAATCGAAACCAAACTGGGAAACCTACTCGAGGCTGCTCGCGTTCGCCGAAACTATCCGGGGCGATCTGCGCGACTTAAAACCGCGCGACCTGATCGACCTGCAATCCTTCCTCTGGGTCCAGGGCTCCGACGAATACGACTGAGGAGTCGCCTGTCGGATCGGATCTCCCGTCGGTCCCCCGCCGTTAGGCGCTTCCTTGCGTCTCCATTTTCATGCCGGAAAGCTTCTGCTTCCCGTCGCGCTTCGAGATCGTGATTAGCAGGACGACGCCCTTCTGCATATTTGCAGCCACGATGGTTTCCGAGGGATTTTCGCTCTGCACCCGCCAATTAGTAATACCCTTCGGGTTTGCCTTGATGTTCGGGGTGGAACCGGCAAACCCGCCCAGGAACTGTTTCCGGAACGCCGCCTTTTCTGTGTCGTTAGGCAGGGCCTTGTAGATTGCTCCCAGGTCGTCGGTCGGCGATCGCAAGGTTTCCCAAGCAATGGCTCCCTCGTCTGCGGTGCCGTTGACCATGGAAAAGAAGGTCGTCTTCGCAAACCGAACGTCCGCGTTATCACTATCGCTTGAGCAACCCGGCAGGGACGCCAGCAGGATCCAGCAGCCGAGCGCGAACAGTCGGTTTCTATTGATCATTTTTGGTGCTCTGGGAACTATTGTGCCTGGAAGAACGCGATGCGCGCCAGAAAAATTCTCCTGTATCTCCTGCTCGCCTTCGGGATGGCGTGGACGCTCGAGTTCGGTTTCTTTGCCCTGGGCGGCCGCGTGAATTCCGGCTGGTTCACCGTCCTGGCCCTGCTTTGTATGTTTGTGCCGGCGATCGCAACGCTGATCACGCAGAAATTGATCTGGAAGGAACCGCTCCGCGATCTGGGGCTGGGCACACCGCGCCTCTCGTGGCTGGGAGTGGCCTGATTGTTGCCCCTCGCGCTCGTGATCGTGGCGCTCGCGGTCAGCCTTCTTGTCCCAGGCGTCTCGCTGGTTACCGGACTGAATGGTCTCATCGCAAACCTTGCCGGCATGTTGCCGCCCGGAGAAGTGGCAAGGGCCCAGAGAGAAATGGGACACACGATTCTCGCGAAACCGGGAGTCCTCCTCTTGTTATCCTTTGCCCAGGTCCTGATGGCGGGGCCGTCCATTAACGCCGTCGCTGCTTTTGGCGAAGAGCTTGGCTAGCGTGGCTTGCTGTGGCATGAATTGAAACCGCTCCGATTTGGGGGGCGTCGCTCGTGATCGGGTTCTTCTGGGGCCTCTGGCATCTTCCCGTGATCGTCACCGGCTACAACTATCCCGGCCATCCCATCGCCGGCCCCGTCATGATGACATTGATGACGATGCTGTTATCACCGCTGATCGGTTGCGTCCGTTTGCGCGCTGAATCCGTCTTCGCCGCCGCGGTCTTCCACGGCACGTTCAACGCCGCCGCCAGCCTGGTCATCTTTCTCAAAGGCGGCAACGTCCTGGTCACCGGAATCACGGGCGCCATCGGCATGGCCACACTCCTTCTGGCCAATGGCCTCCTCTGGTTGCACCTCCGAGGACGGAGCCCCCAAACCTAACGAAACACCGACTCGCCGGTGCGGCACTGTGTCAATAGTTAACTCTGACCCCTTTATTACTCCGCGGCTTGCCCCCCACCTTAAAATGGCGAATTGCGGGTCATCTTCGCCGCCTTAGCCCGCGCTTGAACAGAAAAGTTGTGGTACGCCGGTTGCGACTTGAAAGGAGCGAAGGGAATTTTGGGGTCGGGAATCTCAAGCCCCCTGGAAATCAGAGTTGCGATTTGTCGCTTTTTCAATTCATGCCCAGATCGGACCTCTTTATTCTCCGATGTCGGTCCGTTGAACGCGTCGAGTTGATCAAGCAGTAAGGTACATGCCGTTGGACTAAAATCGCGTTTCTCCAAGATTTCCTCGAGCAAAAGCTCTTTCATACTTTCGTCTTTCACGTCGCCAAACGCGGATATGAGCAACTCGAAGGCCCCTTGCTTCCTCAGAGATCCTACCGCAGGTCCCCCGGCATCCCGGTTGCCGCCCACGATTGCTTCATACTTTTTGGTAGCCTCTGCCAGGGGAATTTTGTAAACGTGGGCGAGGCGCTCGACGCTTTCGCGACGCGCCGGGCTCAAAATCGAAACCGAGGTTTGCGCATGCGCCACAGCGGAGATCAGAATTAAGATTAGCGGGGAAGCCAGGTGTTTCATTGTTTTCGTTTCTTTATTGCGAGAAAGTCCAGTCGCTTGAATCGTCCGGTATCCACCCACTCGTGGTTTTGTTGAACTTAAGATCGAGTTGGTAGTTGTAAAACGGAGAAATTCTATACCAGATCCCGTTAACTCTCAGCCTGGTGAACTCGCGGAAATGATGAGTAAATTTTATCCAGTCTCCGGCCTCTCCATCGAAGCGGCCCGCAAGAGAGGACGGGTTATCGGTATCGACAAGCTTTCCATCGTTAGTATAAGGGTTGTTTATCTCTCCAGTGGTACTTCCGTCGTCATTGCCAAGTACGTTGTCGCGGGGGAAAACTGTGAAGGTTTGGGCATCACAACCTGTGTCAGCACTGAATGATCGATTTTTAGAAATACTTAAATACACCTGGCGTGACACATCCCAGTCTCGATTCGCCCCTTTCTTGGGGTCTTTAGCACATAGAACGGGCCCACCAGGCGCGCCATCCACAAAAGTTTCGTCTAGCGCCGGATGATCGGCAGCTGAGATCACCTCGGCAGGTAAGACGGTGTGACTAGACTCGACAGTTGCCCTAAGGAATGTTCCGTTAAGCTTAGGTTCCTCCGCGGGCGAAGTCGAACTCGTCCGCGAAATACTCGCCGAGACGATCCAGACATTGAGCCTGGTAACTTCCCTGTCTCCGTCTTGCGTTAAGACGCGCAAAATATTATTGCGAGCAACATTGCGTTTTACGCGTCGCTTATTTGGCGCCCCCGGCACGTCTTCACCGGAGGCAGTGTCCCATTTTAGCAGGCTGCTGAACTGCTCAGAGGTCGCGCCACTCGCGACAAATGTTACGTAGTCGTCGGCGGGGTTGTAATC
>JALYIN010000265.1 GCA_030775765.1 Verrucomicrobiota bacterium | reverse complement strand
GACGCATCCTTATCCAACGCCTCCGCTGCGATCCAACCGGACATCAAAACCATCGGCATTCCCGGGCCAGGATGCGCCGCGCCACCCGCGAGGTAGAGTCCACGCACATCGGGACTGCGGTTGTTCGGTTTGAATGCTCCGGTAAAGCGTCCGTGACTGGCGAGTCCGTAGATTGCGCCATTCAAAACATGATATCGCTCGTGGATATCCTGCGGCGTGAGCGCGCTTTCAGTCACGATGTCGCGCTCGAGATCGAGCCCCGCTGTCGCGCGCAGTTTATCAAGAATCGTGCGGCGATACCGGGGCAGCATCTCTTTCCAATCGTGATGCGGGCGGAGATAAGGGGTGTGGACGAGCACGTAGAGCGCTTCGCCACCGGGCGGAGCGACCTCTGGATCACTCATGGCTGGCGCGCAAACGTAACAAGTCGGATCGGGCGCGGGTTCGCCTTTGCGATAAATGAATTCGAATTCCTCGTGCGGATCGCGCGAGAAAACAAAGTTGTGATGCAGCAGTTGCGCCGGCCGTTTTTTCAAACCGAGATACAACACCACGCCGGAACACGCGGGCTCGTAACGGCGGCGCCGCTCGAACTTTTTCACGCCGCCAAGAAGTTCGCGGTGCGTGCGGACAGAATCGCAATTTGAAATTACGGCGTCGAACGGAATGTGGTCGCCGCTCTCGAGCTCCACGCCGGTCACACAATTGTTTGTCGTGGAGATTCGTTTTACCGGCGAATTGGTCCGCACTTCTACGCCGAGTTCGGTCGCGAGATTTGTCAGCGCACGAGGAATGGCTGCGGTCCCGCCGCGCGGATACCAAATACCTTCGCTGGTTTGCATGTGTGCAATACCGCAGAGCACCGCGGGCGAAGCGTCGGGCGCGGAGCCAACGTATTGCGTGAAGTGGTCGACCATTTGTGCGACCCGCGCATCCGGCACAAACGAACGCACCGTGCCGGCAACACTGCGGCCCATCCGGAGCGCGAGCACATCGGAAAGTGTGCCCGGTTGCATCATTGTTCCGGCATTGAACATGTCCCGCAGGCCGCCGAGCGGCCGCCAGAAAAACCAGTTAGCGGAGATGCGATGAATGCGCTCCGACAAGGCGAGGAAGCGCGCGTAACCATCCGCGGTTTTTGCGGAAGCAAACTGAGTCAGCGCTGCGCGCATCGCGCCCTCGTTCGTCACCAGATCCAGAGTCGTTCCATCTTCGAAAAAAGAACGCCACTGCGGATCGAGCGGCAGCAGATCCAGAACGTCGTCAGGTTCCCGTCCAGCTTCCGCGAAGATGCGTTTCAAAACAGAGGGGAGCGTGAGAATGGTCGGCCCCATATCGAAGCGGAAACCGTCCTGCTCCAGGACCGCCGCTTTGCCGCCTAACCAGTCGTTCCGTTCGAATAAGATGACATCGTGACCCCGCGCTGCGAGCACGCAGGCCGACGCAAGTCCGCCGAGTCCCCCGCCGATAATACCTAACCGTTTCATGATTGGAGCTTTCCCTTTCGCGCCCGTCCGGTAAGCGCGCTGACCAATTCGCGGAGCGCTCCGAGACGCCCCGGACCTCTCCCGTGCGCGGCCAGGATGTAGGAGGAAAAAATCCGGACATCGTCGGGACCGGATTCATCGAAGTGATGGTAAAATTTCCCGCGGCGGACGGCGACCACGTGGGCGAAAGTCATTTCCAGCAGCCCCTCGTCTCCCCGCGTCGTGCCAAAGCCGCTCTTCTTCACCCCGCCGAAAGGCATGCGCGGGTCGGCCGTCGGCACGATCAAGTCGTTGATGAGGACAAAACCGCTCTTGATGTTGACCGCGAGCGATCGGGCTTTCGCGATATCGCGCGAGAAGATGGAAACGCCGAGAGCGAAATCCGAGGCTTCTGCGCGCTCGATCGCCGCAGCCTCATCCCGAACGCGCTCGATCGAAAATTGTGAACTGCCTTCTGGTTGCAAATGCTCGAATAACTCATTCGCAATCGCATCGACGACGATCAACCTCTTAGGAACCATGCAGGTCTCGCCGCCGTTCAAAACTATTCCAAAGTTGAGCGCTCGCACGACGAGATCGACATCCGCATCGGCGAAAACCACGACCGCATCTTCGCCAGAAAGTTCCATCACGGCTGGCGTGTTGTGCGGCGCAAGCTGAGCGAAAACATCGCGTCCGTTTTCGGACGTGCCAGTGAAGACCACTTTATCTACGCCATGGGCGATCGCGCTTCGTGCCGCGTCGACGCTCTCCGGCAAAATCGTGAGGAGCGAGCGATGGAAGCCGGCCTCATAGAAAAGGTTCGCAAATGCCGACGCAACCGCGCCGGTATTCGGTGCCGGTTTCAGCAGCACGGCATTTCCCGCTACCAGCGCATGGAGCGCATGAACGGCTGGCAAAAAGAGCGGGTAATTTCCCGGGCCGATAACAAGCACCACTCCGAATGGCTGGCGGTGCACGTCGAATGAAATGCCTCGCATCCAAAAGGGGCGGCCCTGTTTTCCACATCGACGAGGCGCGAGCACACGAGCAGAATTTTGCTCCAGCCATTTACACGCATCTGCCGTCGGCAAAACTTCGGAGATAAGCTTCTCGGCGAGTGGACGCTCCCTGACGGCTCCGGCAGCAGCCGCGAGATCTTGTGCGGCCGTGGCCATCCGGCGACGAAGCTCGCGAATCAGCTTCAGGCGTTCAGTAATCGGCTGGCGACTCCACGCCATCTGCGTCTGGCGAACCGCGACCAAATTCATTTCAATCGGATCATCGAGTTGTCTATTTCGATCGTGCATCAGGCGACCTCCAGATTCATCGGCGCGAAATGCGGCGTCTCCGTGGTCTCGGGGCTTGGCGCAAGGCCGAGATCGGCCAACAACAAACGCGAGCTGATTCGCGCGGATTCAAAAATCACCGGCAGCCCGCTGCCCGGATGCGTGCCGCCACCGACGAGATAAACGCCATCGAGATCTTCGAAACGATTGTGCGGACGCAGGTGCAACATCTGATCCAGGCTATGCGCGAGATTGAAGGTCGCGCCCTGATGGATTTCATATTTTTGATCCCAGTCGTCCGGGGTAATGATGCGCTCGAAACGGATGCGCGATTCGACATCGGTAAATCCGGCTTTGGCAATCTGCTTGAACATCAAGGCCCGGAAACGCTCCCGTTCCTTCGACCAATCGACGTTCGGGTGCTGATGCGTGACCGGGGCGAGCACATAGAGCGCGCTCATGCCGCGGGGGGCGAGCGTCGCATCAGTCACGCTTCCGTTCTGCACATAGAACGACGGATCGGCCGAGAGAACGTGTTCGTTCTCTACTTCGTTAAGATTGCGTTCGTAGTCCGCGGCGATCTGGATGCTGTGATGCGGCAGGTCGAACGTTCCTTCGATCCCGAGATACATCATGAAGGTCGAGCAGGAGAATTTCTTGCGTGCGATTTTGCGATCGGTCCAGCGACTGCGCAAACGGTTCGGCACGAGCCGCGACATCGCGCGCGCAAAGTCGGCGTTCATCACAATCGCGCTCGCCTTTTCCACACCGGAGTCCGTGCGGAACCCAACAGCGCGCCGGCCTTGGAAGAGAATTTCTTTGACCGGTTCATCCAGCCGAATTTCGACGCCGAGACGCTGCGCTACTCGCGCCATCGCGGACGTGACCGCGCCGCATCCGCCGATGGGATGGAAGACCCCGTATTCGTATTCGAGAAAAGAAAGAATAGAGAAGAGACTCGGGCAGCGGAACGGTGACATCCCGAGATATTTCGATTGGAAAGAAAACGCCAGACGGACGCGCGGATCGTGGAAGAATCGCTTCAGATAAGTATCGAGCGATTGGTGGGGCCGCAGCATCGGAAGCATCTTAAGCAGCCGCACGTTGATCAGGTCCTGCCAGCCAAGGAACGGGGTTTCGAGACACGGCTC
>JALYIN010000264.1 GCA_030775765.1 Verrucomicrobiota bacterium | reverse complement strand
AATGAGGCTCGCCGTCAAAGCCGGGTCGTGCTCGGAAGTGGCTTGGACGGCGTCGCCCCCAAAAAAACTTGCCCTGGTTGAAGGGGCGCAGACGGCGAGCATCAGCCCGGTCGCGCCGGCGACTAGGGCGACGTTGGAGCAAAGACGGGTAAGTAT
Source organism: Verrucomicrobiota bacterium (assembly GCA_030775765.1). Lineage (GTDB taxonomy): Bacteria > Verrucomicrobiota > Verrucomicrobiia > Chthoniobacterales > UBA10450 > AV80. The sequence goes on along the minus strand of JALYIN010000264.1, from coordinate 2,755 downwards.
CACACCCTTTCTTTAGCATTCACGGCAGCAAGGTCACGTTCGTGATGGTGTGGGCTTCCTCGGTGTGGCCGAGGCCGGCGCCGGAGGTGTCGTGAGTGGCATGGGTGACGACGAGGCGGTCACCGGCGCGTTGATAGGTGCGCGTGTCGTGCTCGTGAATGCGGAAGCCGATGAGGAATCTGCTGAACTTCGCCTGGACGTCGCGCTCCATCGCCAGCGGCACGCCGTCGCCATCGAGCCAGAGTTTCAGGTAGCTCTCCGAACTTTTGAGCGCCTTGCGCTCCTCTTCGTCCAGGCCAAGCTCGATGCGAAAGACAAGGACCCGTGCTGGTTTGCCCTGATAATTTTCGCGTTTTTCTTCGCGTAATTCGGATTTCTCCAGAGCGCGGCGAAGCCCATCGGCGGCATCGAGGAGGTTGAGCGCTTGGGCCGGCTCGAGCGCCTTCAGCGTGGCGAGATCGGACCGCGGCGTGTCCGGGTTCGCCGCTTCGTTCCAGGCCGCTTTGCGTGATTGCCGGATTTGGTCGGGGGACCAGCTCAGCTTCAAACCGTCGGGACCGTTCTCGACAATGACGGTGCTGACGCTTTCCGATTGTTTTTGTTTACCGCTTTCGCCGCCGGAACGCCGGCTCTTGATTTCCACGCGGGCCCGCAGCAATTGGTCGCTCTGCAATTTTTGCAACGTGGCCCGCACGTCGCCGAGGCCGTCGGCGTAGAGGAAGGTGGGCGCGGCGAGAAAGAGGAGGAGAGGAAGTTTCACGCAGGCGTCAGACAGCTCCTGTTCCGAGGCGTTCGATCTGGAAGGGGAGGCGCGGAGGGGGGCGTTGTCTTTGAGCGGACAAGAATGACCAGCGGCGGCGTTCTTTTATTGAATCCAATCGCCCGAGTTGGTACATCCTAACTTTGCGGCCCCGTAACGACAGAAGAGGAGTTTTCTTATGATGACTGATTTACGGTTCGCACTGCGGCAATTACGGAAATCGCCGGGGTTCACGCTCCTGGCAGTAATCACGCTCACGCTCGGGATCGGGCTGAACACGGCGATCTTTTCGTTGATCAACGATCTGTTCCTCAAGGGTCTGCCGTTCCAGGAGCCGGAGCGCGTGCTCCAGGTCTTCTCCCATTTCAAGGAACAGACAGTCGATTTCCCGCTCTCGGCGCCGCGCTTTATCCATTTCCGCGATGGACAACAGGTCTTCAACGGATTCGCGGCCGAGAACGGATTGGGGACGACGGTGACCGGACTGGGCGATCCCTTTCAGGTGCCGCTTTTCAAGACGACCGCGAATTACTTCGACGTGCTCGGTCTGCGCGCTACCCAGGGCCGCACTTTTCGGCCGGAGGAAGAGGAAGGCGCCGATGTGGCGGTGGTCACGGAACGCTTTTGGAAAGCTCGGCTCGGCAGCGATCCGAACGTAATCGGACGCGCGCTAACGCTCGATGGCGTAACCCACACCATCGTCGGCGTGATCCCGACGCCGCCCATTTCATGGAGCGGGCCCAACGCGGATATCTGGACCACGAAGCCGTTTATCATTCCGGGCTTCTCGCATGAACGCATGATGCGAGGGACGGCCTTCCTCCGCGCCGTCGGCCGGTTGAAACCGAACATCGCGGTGGAACAGGCTCGCGCCGCATTGCAGGTGTTGGGCGACAGTTATCGCACCCAGCATCCGGAGAAGATCGACGCGAAATCGGGCACGGTTGCCAAGACGCTGCCCGAAGCGGTGACGGAAAATCTCCGGTCGGGCTTCGCCACGCTGCTGGCGGCGGTGACGTTCGTCCTGCTCATCGCGTGCAGTAACGTCGCGAACCTGCTTCTGGTGCGATTCAGCGGCCGGCGCCGCGAGATCTCGTTGCGCATGGCGCTGGGGGCGTCGCGAGGGAGTGTGCTGCGGCTTTTCGTGTTCGAAAGCGTGCTGGTGAGTTTTCTCGCGGGCATCCTCGGAGCAATCCTCGCCTGGCAACTCGTCCCGTTGGTTCCGAAACTCGCGGCCAACTTTCTTCCCATCGAGACTGGAGCGGCGACGGCGCTTTCCTTTCCGGTCCTGGCCTTCACTCTCGCGCTCTCGCTCCTCACCGGCCTGGTCATGGGCGTGTATCCCGCGTGGCAAAGCTCGCGCGCGGACATGGTGGATGCGCTGAAGGAAGGCGGTCGCGGAACCGCTGGCAGCGTGCGCCAACAGCGTTTCCGGAAGGTGCTGGTCGGCGCGCAGGTGGCACTCTCGGTTACCCTGCTCGCTGGGGCATCCCTGCTCATCGCGAGCTTCACGCGCCTGAGCAATCAGAATCCCGGATTCAAGCCGGAAAATCTTTGGATCGGCCTGACGGTGATGCCGCAGGCGCAATATCCGGATGTCGCTTCGCGAAACCGTTTTGCCGACCAGATGAGGAACGCGTTGCGCGCGACGCCCGGCCTGCAGGAAGCATCGGTCAGCGGAGGCTTCCCGCTCTTCAATGGCGCCGGCGCGACGCTGTATACGCGCGCCGAAGGCACCGTTCCTCCGGTCGCGGAGCGCAAAGGCGCGCCCTCGAACGACATCACGCCCGGCTGGTTGCGCACTCTCGGAATTCCGCTCCTGGCCGGCCGCGAGTTCAACGAACAGGACATCGCCGATCATCCGAACGTCATCCTGATCAGCGCTACTGGCGCGAAGACGGTTTTCGGCAATGAGAATCCGGTTGGCAAGACATTGCTCATCACGAGCGGCAGCGTGCCGGTCGAGATTGTGGGCGTCGTGGGCGATGTGCGCCC
>JALYIN010000263.1 GCA_030775765.1 Verrucomicrobiota bacterium | reverse complement strand
GAGCTAAGGGCCGCGGTGGAAGGCCTGCGCGCGCTCAAGGAGCCGTGTCAGGTGGAGATCATTACGGATTCCAACTACGTCAAGAACGGAATCACGGATTGGATCTACAAGTGGAAATTGAATGGGTGGCGCACGGCGTCCAAGAAGGCGGTTGTGAATCAGGATCTGTGGCACGAGCTGGACGAGCAGGTGTCGCGGCATAAGATCGAATGGCAATGGACGAAGGGCCACGCATCGCACGCCGACAACAACCGCTGCGACGAACTAGCGCAAGCCGCCGCGCGCGGACAATTATCCAGTTAGTCTGCAGAATCTGCTTGAACCAACAGACTGAAGTCCGTTCCACCTTGCCTCGGTCTTGGGTAGGACAGGCTTCAGCCTGTCTTTAGCTGGCTGAAAGCTAATTTTCCTTGATCAACGTCTGCCTGGCCAGCGCGGTACGGAAGGAAAACACCGCTAACGCGATTATCGCGACGATGGTGAATGCCACCTCGCCGGAATACCAAACCGAAAAGTCGGTGCCGATAGGGAATTGGCCCAATAAAATGGAGACAAAGAAAGCGACTGCCAGGGCCAGTAGTCCAAATCGCATCAAGGTGAACACCGCCAGGCTGAAGAACAAGAGGTTGATCGGCCATCCAACGAATGGGTGGATCGCATTAGTCGCATAGATGGCTGATAGAGTGATGACAATCACTCCCGCTGCCAGCCACTGTTTCCGCAAGAGTGTGCGGCATAGAAAAATCAGAAACAGTACGCCGAGCGATTTGTACAGAACGTCCACGATTAGAAAAAGAAACGCGCCAGCCAGATATCTGCCTCCCAGCAACGTAAGCGGATCTGTCCCTACGCGAACAGCCGGAATGCCCGCTATCTCGTACGCGATCGAACTGAATCCCATAACCAACGCCATCCAAACGCCCATCGTGGTGCCCAAAAGAATGTCGCGCCCGACCAACGGATCGCGAAAACCCCCGGCCAGCACTCGGCTCCAGGACACAATGGTCTGCGGCCATTTGCGCCGGACGAACGGCTCGAAAGAGATGTAGACGAAAGCCAGCGAAGCGGCGTTGAAAACGGAACGCATGGCCGCCATGAGGAATAGATCTCCTTCCGAGGCGCTGGCCACATGCGTTCCACCGATCACCCAGGTCGAAAGGTTGACACACAACACGAATAGTCCCAATCGGAGCGCTCCTTGGATATCGCCTCTCCCGAGGCGCATGTTGTAGCGCGCGAATGGTATCGATCCAATGAGGACGACAAGCTGCAATATCAAAGACACTAAGCTTCCGGTTGACTTGCCGCCCGTGGCCGGCGAAGAGCGGGGACCGCTGGCTATCGTTAAGACTTGCACGAAGTTTACCGGTTTCCCGTGAAAGGCCGCTGCTTCGACGCGGATCGGAATTTCCGGCGCTTCGGGATAGGCGCCGGCCCACGCCGCGCGCGCGTCCGCCATCACAGGAGGCGCCCACTGCGGTTCCGTTGGTGTGAAGCGTGCCGGATCGAGTCCGGCCGCTGAAAACAGGATCGTCCAATCGGGGACTGGCCAGGGACCTTTTGATGGGTCGGACTCCGGGGGCCGCGCTGTAAATCGCGTGAGCCGTCCCTGCGGATCCAGAGTGACGCTCAGCATGCCGGGGACATCCTCGGGAGGATCCTCTCCCGTGACCAGCGGGATGTCGTTTAGTGAACGCGGCAATAGAATCTCAGGGCTGGAGCGAAACCAAAATGCGATCGCGGGCGGACGGCCTTTGGCGAGACGTGGTCCCAGTGGACCCTTCACCTGATGAACCAGGTAGTTGATGGTGCCCAACCGGTACTCAAAACCGGAGGCGCTCGAGGCGGGTCGATCCGTGTAGCCGAGCTTTTGTAAGATTTCCCGAGCCTTTCCGGTCAGAACCTCAGGCGGATTGTCGAATGGAATTCTCGCAAGCAGATTATTTCGCTGGGCGATGACGGCGAATACTACAACTCCAATAACGATGGCCGCCAGGCAGCTCACGGCGACGAATGGTTTTAATCCGATCTTCTGGCCCGAGGCCGCCACCATTTCGGGCGAAGGGGTTTCTCCGGCGGCGA
>JALYIN010000262.1 GCA_030775765.1 Verrucomicrobiota bacterium | reverse complement strand
AACTGGCGGCGGAACTGTATTTTTCTCACCCACCTTGTTTCGAACCCGCCCAACGGCCTTGCATTTAAGGATTGTCAGCGGGCCGACAATGAATTACAACGCATACAATGTCGTCGAAACCGCTTATGAAACTTTCGCTCTCGTTGTCGCTGCTCGGTGCCTTTGCTTTGCTTACCGCCTGCGAGGATGAGCCACCGGTTCGCCCGACCCGGCATCCGTCGCGATATCCGGCCGCCACTCCGTCTCCTTATCCGCCCACGCAGCAGCCATACGACCCGAACAACGCCGGTCCGCCGCCTCCGCTATCGAACACTCCCGAGCCGGCGCCGCAGCCGACGGCCGCGACCGTGAATAAGCCGACGAAAGGCGATCTACCGTACGGAATTCCGGTTCCGAACAAGCCTGGCTTTGTCACGAGTCCGTACGCGCCGAATTCCGGTTACGTCGATGTTCGCGGTTTCCCGCCGGGAACCGAGGTCAAGGACCCCTACACGCAAAAGATCTTCCTGGTTCCCTAATTCTTCGCGCGGAAACGAGCGAAGTAGAAGCCGGCTGATCGCGCCTGCCAGCAACGCTGGACAAGCTCATGAATTATCTCGATGCTGAGCGTCGCCTGTCGCCAGAGTCTTGCGCGCGCGAAGGCTGGAGCCGAACCAAATAATTAGAGTCACATGGAATTTCGCATCAAACGCGCCCCCCGCATCGAAGCCGAAATGGCGGTGCCCGGCGACAAGAGCATTTCGCATCGCGCGGTAATCCTCGGCGGGCTAACCAACGGCGTTTGCGTCCTGCGTGGATTCCTCCCCAGCGACGATTGTCTGCGCACCGTCCAGGCAATGCGCTCGCTTGGCATCAAGATCGAGCATCCCGAGCCGGACATGCTCATCGTCCACGGCAAGAGAAGACTGCTCACCGCTCCCGCGGCTGAAATCGATTGCGGCAACTCAGCGACGACCATGCGGCTGCTCACCGGACTTCTGGCCGGCCAAAGCTTCGATAGCGTCCTCGTGGGTGGCGCCACCCTTTCCGCGCGTCCGATGGACCGCGTGATTCAGCCGCTTCGCAAGATGGGCGCGAACATCGTCGCCCACGGGCCGAACGAAACCGCGCCCGTCAAGATCCACGGCGTCAAGCTGAAGGGTGCGCGGCACGACCAGTCGATCGCCAGTGCGCAGGTAAAAAGCGCGCTGTTGTTGGCCGGGCTTTTCGCGAAGGGCAAGACCACCGTGCACGAGCCGTTCGCGAGCCGGAACCACACGGAGTTGATGTTGAATTATTTCCTCGTCCGAACCGTTCGCGAGGCCGATGACGCCATCAGCATTTTCGGCGACCAGACTCCGGAGTCCCGCGATTTCCGCATCCCGGGAGATATTTCTTCCGCGGCTTTCTGGCTCGTGGCGGCGGCCGCTCAACCCGGTGGTCATCTGCTGGTGCGCGATGTGGGATTGAATGACACGCGCACCGCAGTTCTTGGCGTGCTCGTTCGCATGGGCGCGCAGGTTCGTGAAGCGGTTGACGACGTCGATCAAGTTGAGCCCAGCGGAACTGTGGAAGTTACGGGCGCGCCGCTCAAGGGAACCGTGATTCAGGGCAAGGAAATCCCGCAGCTCATAGACGAACTGCCGATCCTCGCCGTGGCCGCAGCGCTCGCCAGCGGCATGACGATTATTCGCCACGCCCAGGAATTGCGCGTCAAGGAAACCGACCGCATCGCGGCGATCGCGCACAATTTGCGGGCGATGGGAGTGGAAGTCATCGAGCAGCAGGACGGGCTGGAAATTCACGGCCGCGGGGAATTAAAGGGCGCCCGGGTCGCGAGCTTCGGCGACCACCGGATCGCGATGGCGTTCGCGATCGCCGGCATGTTCGCGGACGGCGAAACAATTGTGCAGGACGTCGAGTGTGTCCGCGAATCGTATCCAGGGTTCGAAAAGGCGCTCGATGATTTCGTCAGCTCGAAACGGGTCCGCGTCACCACGCCGGTCATCAGCTCGTTGACCCCGGCGAAAGTCGAAGAGGAATGAGCGCGCGCGGCGGCGCTCATCGGGTTGTCGCGATCGACGGCCCGGCGGCTTCCGGCAAAAGCAGCGTGGCGCGCGCGCTCGCGAAACAGATCGGGTTCGATTACGTCAACTCCGGCGCGATGTATCGCGCGGCGACCTGGCACATTCTAAAGAACAACATCGCTCCCGGCGACGCGGCCGCGATTGTGCGCCTGTTGGAACACACCCGCATCGATTGCACGCTCGATGGCGATGGATCTCACATCCTGATTGATGGCGTCGATCCAAGCGCCCATCTCTGCGACGAACGCGTGAACGAAGAAGTTTCGCTGGTGAGCAGTGTGCCGCGGTTGCGCGAAATCCTCGTCGAGAAAATGCGCGGCTATACCCTCGATCACGACATCGTCATGGAAGGACGCGACATCGGCTCCGTCGTTTTCCCCGATACGCCCTACAAGTTCTACATCGACGCTTCGCCCGACGTCCGGCTGCGCCGCCGTCAGGCCCAGGGCCTGCGCGACCAGATCGCCGCGCGGGACCGGGCGGACTCCTCGCGCCGCGCCTCTCCGCTCATCATCGCCGAGGACGCTCACGTCATCGACAGCTCGAACCTCACGATCGAAGGCGTCGTCGGCGAGATCGTCGGGCGATTGAAGATGAAAGGGTTGGAAGTCCGCTCGCGCTTTTGAATCCGTACTACTGGTTTTGTTACAATCTCATCAAACTGGTCGGCCGGATATTTTTCCGGCTGCGCTGGCTGCATCGCGAACGCATGATCAATCACGGGCCGGTAATTCTCGCGGCCAATCACCAGAGCTTTCTTGATCCGCCGTTCGCCGGCAGCGCTTCCAGCCGCGCCATTTATTTTCTCGCGCGCCGGACATTGCTCGATGGTCCTTTTTTCGGATGGCTCCTGCCGAAGCTGAACGTTATCCCGGTTGATTCGGAAAGCGGAAAAGATCGAACGGCGCTCAAGGCCTTGATCCGAATTCTCAGGGAGGGCGAGGGGACACTGGTGTTTCCGGAAGGCCAGCGCACGCCGGACGGGAAATTGCAGCCCACGCAGCCGGGACTGGGCCTGGTGATCGCGAAAACGCTCGCGCCGGTCGTGCCGATACGAATCTTCGGGGCGTACGAGGCGTGGCCCATTCACAGAAAATGGCCGCGCCCTGGACGGGTCACGGTCGTGGTCGGTGAGCCGATCTATTTTACCGAGAAGGACCTTGAGCTGGCGGGCAAGGACCTTTACCAGCGATTGAGCCAGCGGGTGATGGACGCCATCGCGGCGCTCAGGCTGGAATGACACGCTTGCGTTGCTCTCACCAGCGGGAGACGGTGCGCGGTGCCATCCAACGACACGACACATAAAATTTCCGATTCTTCCCGGGCGCCCCGCGCCGGCTTGATCCTGATGGTCGCTATCGCTGTCGGCACGGGCTTGATCGCGCTTTATGCGAACGTCCAAAAGGCGCGGCGTGACACGATCGAAAAGGTGACCATCACACCGATTTCAAGCACGCCCACCGCCTCTGCGTCGCCAGCGCCTCAACCTTAAATTTTGAATTTCCGCTCACGCTCAGGAGCAAGAGTGGGTTTTCGTTCGAATAACCCGGTAATGTCCTTGTCTAATCAAACCATGAAGAAGTTTTCCGTTTTCCCGCTGATAGCCGCCCTGGCGTTTTTCGTCTCCTGCCAGAAACAGCAAACCGAAGAGGAACGAAAGGCCGAGGTCGAGCGGCAGGTCCAGGATCGCCTCGCGTCGGAGCGCGTGGAAGCGGAGAAGCAGCGTCTCGCGCAGGACCAGGCCGCTCTCGAGGCGCGCGAAAAAGCGGTCGCGGATCGGGAATCTGCCGCTGCCGCGACAGCGCCGCCCTCCCAGGGACCCGCTACTACGCCGAGGAGGCCAGTCGTTACCGCGCGAACTGAAACCCATAAGGAAAAACGGTCCACGGCTTCCTACGGAATGTTCTATCAGAAGCTCGATCCCTACGGCGAATGGCGCGAAACGAACGACTACGGCTACGTCTGGCAACCCCGCGAAGCAGAACAATCGCGCGCCTGGCGGCCTTACACGGAAGGTCGCTGGGTTTACAGCGACGCGGGTTGGACCTGGGTCTCCGACGAGCCTTACGGCTGGGCGACTTACCATTACGGACGCTGGCTGCGGCTGAAGCGTGTGGGCTGGGTTTGGGTGCCTGGCGACGAGTGGGCGCCCGCCTGGGTTTCGTGGCGCACCAGCAAAGACTACGTCGGCTGGGCGCCGTTGCCGCCCGAAGCGCGCTTCGATCGAAGCAGCGGCATTCACAATTGGGCGGACAGCTATTACGACATCGGCCCGGACCAGTATTCGTTTGTCTCGTGCAATGAATTAGGCTCCG
>JALYIN010000261.1 GCA_030775765.1 Verrucomicrobiota bacterium | reverse complement strand
CTGTTTAGATCAATTCAACGCGGCGATACCACATCGCGAATCGCGCGAAGTTGCCCCAGCATCTCCTCGTATTCCCCGAGCGTGAGCGCCTGAGCGGCATCGCAGAGCGCGACCTTCGGATCGTTGTGCACTTCCACGAGCACGCCGTCCGCACCCGCAGCCACCCCGGCGCGAGCCAGCGGCGCGACCATGTAGTTCTTCCCGGCGGCATGCGAAGCATCGATGACCACAGGCAAATGCGAGATGCGGCGGACCGCCGGGATCGCCGCCAGGTCCAGTGTATTGCGCGTGTGCAGCGCGAAAGTCCGCACGCCGCGTTCGCACAAGATCACCTGGTAATTTCCCTCTGACATGACGTACTCCGCCGCGAGGAGCCATTCATCGAGGGTGGCTGCCATCCCGCGCTTCAAGAGCACCGGCAGCTTGGATTTTCCCGCGCGCCGCAGCAGCGAAAAATTCTGCATGTTGCGCGCGCCAATCTGGATGATGTCGCCGTATTGTTCGACCAGATCCACGCCGGGGACGTCCAGCGCTTCCGTCACGATTTTCAATCCGAATTGCTCCCGCACTTCGGCCATGATCTTAAGACCTTCCTCGCCCAGGCCGGGGAATTCATACGGCGAGCTCCGCGGCTTGAAGGCGCCGCCGCGGAAAAAGCGCGCGCCGCTCCGATGAACGGTTTCCGCAACCGCAAAAGCCTGCGTCCGGTTCTCGATCGCGCACGGTCCCGCGATCACCGCCAGCTCATCGCCGCCAATCGTTGCGTCCCCCACCCGCACCACCGTCTTGTCCGGACGCAGATCGAGCGTGATCAATTTATACGGCTTGCTAACCCGAATGGCCTCCGCCACGCCCGCCATGTTCTCGAACCGGGCCGGATCGACCGCGCCCGGGTTGCCCGTGATACCGATCGCCGTCCGGGTCGCGCCCGGCATGACGTGCGGGCGATAACCCAGTTGTTCGATCACCTTGACGACGTCCGCGATCTCCCGCTCGGCGGCGCCCGATTTCATTACGATCAGCATGGCGGCCTATCTTATACCGGATTTCATTCGCGCGACGGTTCGGGCAGCCATTTTTTTGCCGCCGCGATCTCGGCGAAGACGAGCTGGTGCCCGGCGTCCTCCAATCGCAGCGTCACCTCCGCGCCGCCTCCGCGCAGCATGGTGGTCAAACGTTTGGCGTTCTCGACGGGAATGATCGGATCGTGCGTTCCTGCGCAAATGAGGATTCGAGCGCCAGCCAGGTCAGGCACTGCCGCGGGGGTGAGCGGCACCATCGCCCGCAAGAGGACCGCTGACCTGATCACACCCGGACGCAAAAGAAGGACGGCGGCGGCGATATTCGCGCCATTGGAATAACCGACCGCAGTCAGCATTGCGGAATTGAATTCATACTTCGCTGCCGCTGCCGGAATGAAATCGGCCAGCTCGTTGGCGCGGCGAACAACATCTTCTTCGTCGAAGACACCTTCCGCGAGGCGTCGGAAGAATCGCGGCATGCCGTTTTCCGGAACGTTTCCGCGTAGACTGAGCAGGGCCGCCGAGGGATCGAGATCGCGTCCGAGCGGGATCATGTCGTTTTCGTTTCCGCCTGTTCCGTGGAGAAGCAAAAGGGTGCGCTCGGGCCGACCTTTCGGTGCCGGGATAAACCGATGGATGAAACCGAGATCGCTCATGATATCGGTGAGACGGTATACTGAACGGACTCGATGTATATCTGGCGAAAACGCGCGAGCGTCGATTGGCTGCGGCGACGAAACCAGGATTTAGTGTGCCGATTCGGTCCCGGTCTTGCGATCATAGAGCAGCCGGGAAAAGCGCGGACCTTGATCGAAGTTTCCTGCGGGACGCGCAACGAAGCGCTCCAGATTCACCACGAGCTGGGCGGCACGATCGAAAAATTACGCGCCGACTGGTTGCTTCAACTGGCGAAACAAAATCATTCGAAGCCGTTGCGGATCGGCTCGCACTTGATCGTTAGCCGGACGCGCGTTCCGGCATTGAGCGGAGCGCGAACAATTGTCATTCCGGCCGGAGCCGCCTTCGGCACGGGTGAACACGCCACGACGGCGATGTGTTTGCGAATGCTCGAGCGGATCACGCGAAAGCGAATCGCCGGCTGGTCGATGCTCGACGCCGGAACCGGCAGCGGCATTCTCGCCATCGCGGGGAGCTGCCTGGGCGCAAATCGAATCACCGCGATCGAAAACGATCCCCTCGCCTGCGGCGTTGCCCGGCGGAATGCGGAAACGAACAGGATTCACAACATCAAGTTTCGAACGGGCGATGTTCTGAAGGAGAGATTCTCCGGCAGGTTCGACATCATCACCGCCAACCTCTACAGCGAAATTCTGATCGCGGCTTTGCCGGTTTGGATGCGATCCGTGGCAGACGACGGTCGTTTGATTCTCTCCGGAATCCTGCGTTCCCAGGAGCGAGCCGTAATTACCGCCTTGGGTGGAAACGGGTTTGCCGTGCACGAGAGCAGGCGGCGCGGAAAATGGATCGCGCTCCTGGTAGGCCGCGCCGGGAAAAAGAGTTGACGGAACGGCCCGGCGAAAGCATTTTCCCCGACCCGTTCGCGTCCTCGATTTCCTGCATCCCCGCGGTTGATCTTTCGAGCCGCGCTGGGTAACCCGCATGCCGAACGAAGAGCTTTCCTATGTCATTGTCACGCCGTACTCGATGCGCAAATCGCGGACGGGCGGCATTATCGCCCGGCTGATCTCCAGGACGGGCCTGGATCTTGTGACTTCCCGGATGTTCGCGCCGAGCGCGGAACTGACAAGGCGCTACGCCGGGACCATTGTCACTGAAACCGAGCCACGGCATCGCGCGACCCAGGAGCTGATTCGAGATTACGTGCTAAAGAATTTCACGGGGAAAGTGAACGGGCAAAAACCCCGGGTGCTGGTTCTGGTATTGCGCGGCGAAGATGCCGTCGAAAAAATCCATCGCACCATCGGCCACATCGTTCACGAGCGGACCAGCGGCGAGACCATCCGCGACACTTTTGGCGATTACATCACGGACGATTCCGGCAAGGTGATCTACTTCGAGCCGGCGGCGCTGGCGGCCTTCGACCCGAAAGCGGTCGAGCGCGACCTGAAACTGTGGGCCGAATTTTCCGACGGCGACGGCGGCATTCTCGACCACGTCATCGAGTTTCCGAAGGAGGCGAAGGTGGAGAAGTCCCTTGTCCTCATCAAGCCGGACAACTTCAAGTTCCCGAACCAGCGGCCCGGCGGCGTGATCGAAGTGTTTTCGCGGACCGGGCTGTTCATCATTGGGTTCAAAGTCCACCGGATGAGCGTGGCGCAGGCAGCAGAGTTTTATGGCCCAGTGCTTCCCGTTCTCGAAGAGAAGCTTGGTGCCCAAAAGGGACGCAGCGCCTGGGAAGATATCGTCGAGTTCATGGCTGGCGGCCGGCCGAGCGCGGTCAAAGGCGACCAGCGGAACGCCCCGGGTTCCGAGAAATGCATCGCCATTGTTTACCAGGGCGAAGACGCCGTGAAAAAGATTCGCGACGGCCTCGGGCCTACCGACCCGGCCAAAGCGCCTCCCGGATCGATCCGGAAGGAATTCGGCCAGTCGATAATGGTCAACGCCGCCCACGCCTCCGATTCCGCCGAGAACGCGAAACGCGAAATGGCGATCGTGCAGGTGGACGAGAATAACTTCAAACCTTTGATTGAAAGTTCCTATGCGCGCCCATAGCTTGCGCTCCCAATTTTGAACACCCTCAACCCAACCTCGACAGCCATGGATATCTCAGCGCGCGCCGCCCAATTGTCCCCCTCCTTGACACTCTCAATCGACAGCAAGGCGAAAGCGATGAAGGCCGAAGGCATCGACGTCTGCGGCTTTGGCGCGGGTGAGCCCGATTTCGATACGCCGGAGCACATCAAGCAGGCGGCGATCGCGGCCTTGGAAGCAGGTTTTACCAAATACACGCCGAGCGCCGGTCTGCCGGAATTGCGCCAGGCGATCGCGGAGAAACTCGAAGCCGACAACCAAATCTCCTACCGCCCAAGCCAGATCGTGGTTAGCAGCGGCGCGAAGCATTCCTGTTACAATGCAATCCTTGCGACCTGCCAGCCCGGGGACGAAGTCCTGATTCCGTCACCCTACTGGGTGAGTTATCCCGATATGGTGCGACTGGCCGGCGCCGAGCCTGTCATCGTCCAAACGACCGAGCGCAACGGCTGGAAAATGCGCGCGAGCGATTTTGAAAACGCGATGACCCCGCGGACGAAAATGTTGATCCTCAACACCCCGGGGAATCCGACCGGCGCCGTTTACACCCGGGAAGAACTGGAAGGTATCGTCGAAGTCGCGGCGGAAGAAGACATTTACATTTTGTCCGACGAGATTTACGAGAAGCTCGTTTACGACGACGCAAAGCACGTCAGTGTCGCGTCGCTTTCCCCCGAAGCTTACGGCCTCACCATCACGGTAAACGGTTTTAGCAAAGCCTACGCAATGACCGGCTGGCGCCTTGGTTACATGGCCGCGCCGGAAGCAGTCGCGAAAGCCGTGGACAACATCCAGAGCCACAGCACGTCGAATCCCTGCTCGTTCGCACAGAAAGGTGCGGTCGCGGCGCTCAAAGGCGATCAACAGACGCTGGCAGATATGCGCGACGAATTCAGCATGCGGCGCGACTACATGTTCGACCGCATCATCAAGATCCCGAATATCACCGCGGTGAAACCGCAGGGCGCGTTCTATATCCTGGTCAACATCAGCCAGCTCGGGCTCAGCTCCCAGAATTTCGCCGATCGTTTGCTGAGCAAGGCGAATGTCGCAGTCGTGCCGGGCGCGGCGTTTGGAGACGATCGCACCGTCCGCCTCAGCTACGCCACCAGCATCGACGTGATCAAAAAAGGCCTGGATCGATTCCAGGATTTTTGCCGGACGCTGTAATTCGTGCAGGTTTGAGGATTCAGGTTTCAGAGTTCAGGAAAACTGAAACCTGCCGCCTGAAACCTGAAACCTAATGGTCGGTTACCTCGCGCTCATCCTCCACGCGCACCTGCCGTTCGTCCGGCATCCGGAACATGACGAATTTCTCGAGGAAGACTGGCTCTTCGAGGCGATAACCGAAAGCTACCTCCCGTTGCTCGGGATGATGGAGCGGCTGGTTCGCGACGCAGTGCCGTTCAAGCTCACCATGACGGTCACGCCGACGCTGGGCGCGATGTTGCAGGACCAACTTCTCCTGGAGCGTTACGTGCGTTATCTGGATCGCTCGATCGCGCTGGCGGAGCGCGAAACCATCCGCAACCACGGCCACGAAAAGCTGCGCGGGCTCGCGGAATTTTATCACCGCCATTTTTTGAAAAGCCGGGACCGTTTTTTCCAATGGAACGGCGACTTGCCCGGCGTCGTTCGCCGATTGTGCGACGAAGGTTGTCTCGAGGTCATGGCGTCGGCCGCGACGCATGGATTGCTTCCCTTGCTCCAGCGATCGCCTGAAGCCGTGCGCGCCCAGGTCCTCACCGGCTGCGATTCCTACCGCGCCACGTTTCAATCCGATCCGGCCGGGTTCTGGCTGCCGGAATGCGCTTATCATCCCGGGCTGGAAAATGTGATGCGGGAAGCGAACCTGCGCTGGTTCGTCATCGATGCCCACGGTTTGATGTTTGGGCAGCCGCGGCCGCGCCGCGCGATTTACGCGCCCTGCTACACGCAGGCCGGGCCGGCGGCGTTTGCGCGCGATCGCGATTCGAGCCGGCAGGTTTGGAGCGCGGCGGAAGGTTATCCGGGCGATCCGGCCTACCGGGAATTTTATCGCGACATCGGCTTCGAGCTGCCGACGGAATACGTCTGGCCCGGGGTGACCGACGCGTTGCGGAAATTTACCGGCATCAAATATCACCGCATCACGGACCGCCACGGCGAGAAGGACCTTTATGATCCGGCAGCTGCGGGGCGGGCCGCGGAGGCGCACGCCGTTCATTTCCTGGAAATGCGGCGGCAGCAGCTCAACGAACTGCGTACGCTCGATTTCGATCCGATCGTGGTGGCGCCTTTTGATGCGGAGTTATTTGGCCATTGGTGGTTCGAGGGTCCGCAATTCCTCGAAGCCTTTATCCGCAGAGCTGCGCACAGCCAGCAGAACCTGCGGCTGACGAGCAGGGCGCGATATGGCGATCAGGATTTTCAGCTCACGAGCCCGACAGAATTTCTAGCGACCCACCCGACGCAACAAACCGTGGCGCCGGCCGCTTCGAGCTGGGGCGAGAATGGCCATCTCGGCGTCTGGCTCGATAAGACCAACTCGTGGATTTATCCGCACCTTTATTCGGCTGCGGAGCGAATGACCAAAGTCGGGCGCGCGTCGGAGCGGGACGACCGACCCCTGAC